>DASQLL010000180.1:0-10404 GCA_035630035.1 Pyrinomonadaceae bacterium
TCTCGACCGCGAGCTGCTGAGCAACGTCGCCATCCGCGTCAGCGAGACCGAGTCGCCCGACCAGTTCAAGGTCTCGGGGCGCGGCGAGCTGCAACTCTCCATCCTCATCGAGATGATGCGGCGCGAGGGCTACGAGCTACAGGTCTCGAAGCCCGAGGTCATCACGCGCGTCGAGGGCGGGAAGACCTTGGAGCCCATCGAGCAGGTCGTCATAGACTGCCCCGAGGAGTTCATCGGCGTCGTCACCGAGGCGATGGGGCGGCGCAAGGGGCAGATGACGAAGATGGTCAACCACGGGACGGGGCGCGTGCGCCTCGAGTTCGAGACCCCCTCGCGCGGCCTCATCGGGTTCCGCGGCGAGTTCCTGACGGAGACGAAGGGCACGGGCCTTCTGAACACGATCTTCCTGCGCTGGGGCGCGTGGCAGGGCGCGATGCGCGGGCGCTCCACAGGCTCGCTCATCGCCGACCGCACGGGCGAAGCGACGACCTACGCGCTCTTCAATCTACAGGAGCGCGGCACGATGTTCATACGCCCCAACACGCGCGTCTACGAGGGCATGGTCGTCGGCGAGAACGCTCGCGCGGTTGATCTGGACGTGAACATAATCCGCGAGAAGAAGCTGACGAACATGCGCGCAGCGTCCGCCGACGACGCGATGCGCCTCATCCCCGTCAAAGACCTCTCGCTCGAACAGTCGCTCGAATTCATCGCCGACGACGAGCTTGTCGAGGTCACGCCAAAATCCATACGACTACGCAAGCGCATACTTCCGTCGAACCTGCGACCGAAGAAGAAGGAATCGTGAGCCGCAGCGCTCCGCGCTGACGCTCTCCGACATTAAACTTCAAGCCCATCACTCGGAACGAAAGCTTCCATCCACGAAAAATGTCTACGTCGCCTCGCTTCTACTTCAAGCTCGCCTTCGTGCTGCTCTTAACGCTCGCCGTCGCGCCCGCCTTCGCGCAGAGGCCGGAGTTGGTCGTGCAGACAGGGCATTACGATAGCGTCAACTCGGTCGCTTTCAGCCCGGATGGTAAGACCTTAGCCAGCGGCAGCGACGACGGTACGGTCAAGCTCTGGGACGCGGAGACCGGCGCGCAGGTTCGCAAGCTCAAGGGGCACGCCGGCAGCGTGAGGGTCGTCGCCTTTAGTCCCGACAGTCGCCTCGTCGCCACGGTCGAGGACGCCTCTTACAGAAAGACCGACTACGCCATCAAGCTCTGGGACGCGGCGACAGGTGCGGAGGCGCGAAACATACAGACGGGCGAGCGCAACGATGTCTACTCGCTCGCCTTCAGTCCCGACGGCAAACTGCTCGCGGGCGCGTGCCGCGACAAGACCGTTCGCCTCTGGGACGTTGCGACGGGCGCGGAGGCGCGCGCGCTCAAAGTCCACGAACGTGCCGTCGCGCTCGTCCGCTTCAGCCCTGACGGCAAGCTGCTCGCGGGCGTCGCGGGGCGCGACGTTATCTTGTGGGACGCCGCAACGGGCGCGCAGCTCCGCTCGCTCGCGGCGGGCGCTTCCGGCGTGACCACCATCGCCTTCAGCCCCGACGGGAAAATTCTGGCGGTCGGCGGATTCGACGGCGCGGTCGCTTTGTGGGACGCGGGCGCGGGGCGTGAGCTTGCGACGCTGCGCGTTGCGGACGAGAACAAGTGGATGGTCACGACGCCCGAAGGGCTTTTCGACAGCGCGAGCGACGCGCGCCCGCTCCTTCTCTGGCGTTACTCGCCCGCGCTCGGCGACGTGGCCCCGCTCGAAGCCTTCGACGCGGAGATGCGCGCGCCCAAGCTGCTCGCCTCCATGCTCTCGGATAAGCGACCGCCCGCGCCGCGCGAGCTTTCAGCGCAGGAGATTGCCGCGCGCGTCAAACAATCCGGCGAGACGCAGGCCGCGGCAGTCGCATCGCGCGAGGCTGAGGCGCAAAGGGCTGCACGGGAAGCCGCGCCGTCCGACGAGCGCCCGCGCATCTTCGTGCAGACGGGACACGCTGCAAGCGTCGAGGCCGTCGCCGCAAGCCCCGACGGGCGCATCGTCGCCAGCGCGAGCAAAGACAAGACGATCCGTCTGTGGGATGTCGAAACCGGGCGCGAGCTACGCGAGCTGCGCGGTCTGGCCTCAAAGAGCGACGCTTCGTACAGATATGGCCGCATCACATTCACGCCGGACGGCCAACTACTCGTTGCGAGCGGCGCGGGAGACGTGGTCGTTTGGAGTGTGCAGACCGGCGAGCTGGTTCGTCGTTTCGAGCGTACCGACTTACCGAGCCTGAGCGGGGACGGGAAGTTGATGGCCGCTAGTTCCGGCAGCACGCACATCGTCTTCCGACGGATTCCTTCGGGCGAGACCGTGCGTGAGATCGTGGATTCGGAGGCCGCAAAAAATTACATCGCGATAAGCGATCTCGCGCTTTCGCCTGATGGCAAGGTCGTTGCGGTGTCGGGCGCGGACAGCGTCCGCCTTCTCGACGCGGAGACGGGAGCGACGCTGCGCGTCGTCGAGAAGCTGTCGAAGCAGTCGCCGGCGAAGGTCGCCTTCAGCCCCGACGGGCAGACGCTCGCCACCGCCGACAGAGCTACGTGGAAGCTCTGGGACGTAGTGACCGGCAAACTGCTGCGCGGCGGGACGCCCGCGAAGATTCCGATTCAGGAAACGAAAACTTCCGTCGAGGTTAATATCAGCGGCCTCGCCTTCAGTCGCGACGGGCAGCGCCTCGCGCTTAGCACGGATCGCGGCGTCGAGTTGTGGGACGCGCTCGAAGGACGTTTCATACGCGCCGTGCCCGAAGACAGGCTCTACAACAGCTTCGAGTCGGTGGCCTTCAGCCGCGACGGCTCGCGTCTGGTCGCAGGGGCCGGGTCGGGCGCGGTGCGTCTGTGGGACGCTACGGGCGCGCGCGAGGTCGCGACGCTCGCCGGGCATGCCGCGAGATTGAGCCAGTTGGCGTTTAGCCGCGACGGGCGAATGATGTTGACGGGTTGGATGAGTCCCTGGGTTTGGGATTTGCGCGCCGGAGCAATCGCGCGCACATACAAAGGCACTTGGAAATCCGCGGCCTTCACCTCTGACGGCAAATCTCTCATCGGGGCCGGCGACATCCGAGCGCAACGCCTTGACCTCACCACGGGCGAGACGAAGGAGTTAAATCTGTCAGGCGCGGGACTGACCGCCGCCGCCCTCGCTGTTAGCGCCGACGGGCGTCTCGCCGCGGGCTACGCGAAGGCGGAGCTGCCGGACTACAAAGTGGACGAGTCGAGGCTCGCGCGCCTGAGTATCCTCGACGCGGCGACGGGCGCGGAGGTCAAGCTGCTCGAAGGCAAGGTCGGCGCGACCGCCCTGTCATTCAGCCACGATAACAAGCTGCTTGCGAGCGCCAACGCGGACGGCACGATCAAAGTCTGGGACACGGCGACGGGTCGTCTCGCGCAGACGCTCAAGGCTAAGGACACCGGAACCACGGGGCCGGAATTGTTCGGCGGCGTCGCCTTCAGCCCGACCGAAGGGCTTCTTGCAAGCCACGGCGAGTATGAGTGGCTGAACATTTGGGACACGCAAGGCTGGGCCGTTCGCAGGATAAAGATTGGGGAGAATGTTACGGCGCTGGCCTTCAGCCCCGACGGGCGCACGCTCGCGGCGGGCCTGTACGGCGGCTCAGTCGCAATCCTCGACCCGTCGAGCGGCGAGCGTCGGCGCACCTTGAGCGGGCACGTCAGCTCCATCGCCGCGCTCGCCTTCACGCCGGATGGCAAGATGCTCGCGAGCGTCGGCGGCGACAGGACGGCGAAGTTTTGGGATGCGTCGAGCGGTGAGGAAGTGGCGACGCTCGTCACAGCCGCGCAGAACGACTGGCTCGTCGTCACGCCGGACGGACTGTTCGACGGCACGCACGGCGCGTTCGAGCAGATTCAGTGGCGCTTCTCCAAAAATCTCTTCGACGTGGCCCCGGTCGAGTTGTTCTTCAACGACTTCTACAGCCCCGGCCTTCTCGCGGAGCTGTTCGCGGGCAGGCGACCGCGTGCGCGCCAGTCGGTCGAGAAGGTTGACCGCAGGCAGCCGCGCGTGCGCCTCATCGCCGAAGGCGCGTCCGAAGGCGTCGCCGCGCAGACGCGCGAGCTGAAGGTGAAGGTGGAAGTGTCGAATGCACCGGCGGGCGCGCAAGACGTTCGTCTGTTCCGCAACGGCTCGCTCGTGAAGGCTTGGCGCGGTGACGTTCTGCAAGGCAAAGCGTCGGCGACTCTGGAGACGACCGTCCCAGTCGTCGCGGGCGAGAACAGTTTCGCCGCTTACGCCTTCAACCGCGACAACGTGAAGAGCGTTGACGCGCGGCTGACGTTGCGCGGCGCGGACTCGCTCAAGCGCAAGGGCACGGCCTACGTCCTCGCCATCGGAATCAACGACTACGTCAACCCGAACTTCAAGCTCCGCTATGCCGTGCCCGACGCGCGGGACTTCGCCGCGGAGTTTAAGAGGCAGCAGGAGCAACTCGGACGCTTCGCGCGCGTCGAGATAATTCCGCTCGCCGACGCCGACGCGACGAAAGCAAAAATCCTCGACGCGCTTTCCGGCATCGCGAGCAAGGCGCAGCCGGAAGACGCCGTCGTCGTACACTTCTCCGGGCACGGCACGGCGCACCAGAGCGAGTTCTATCTCATCCCGCAGGACATGGGATACATGGGCGAGCGCAACTCGATTGACCGCGCCGGCTTTGAGATGATCGCGTCGCATAGCATCTCTGACAGAGAGCTTGAAGCGGCGTTCGAGAAGATTGACGCGGGACAATTCCTGCTCATCATAGACGCATGCAACTCGGGTCAAGCTCTGGAGGCGGAGGAGAAGCGTCGCGGGCCTATGAACTCGAAGGGCTTGGCGCAGCTCGCATACGAGAAGGGCATGTACATACTCACCGCGGCGCAGAGCTATCAGGTCGCGAACGAGACGCCGAAACTCGGCCACGGCTTTTTGACCTACGCGCTCGTCGAAGAGGGCTTAAAGAAGTCTTCCGCCGACGCGGAGCCGCGCGACGGCTCGGTGCTTGTCAGGGAGTGGTTCGACTACGCCACGGGCCGCGTGCCGCAGATTTACGAGGATCAGAAAAAGCGCGAAGACGAGATCGGGCCGATACAGTTGGGCAGTCTCGGCAACAAGGGATTGAGGGTCGTGGATGACGGCGTGCAGCGTCCGCGCGCGTTCTATCGTCGCGAGATTGACGCGCAGCCGCTCGTGGTGGCGAAGCCCGTTGATGCGCCCGCCCCGCCGAGACTCAAAGCGCCTTGACAGTTGCAACGGCGTGTCTTATTTCTCTATCGCTCGACGTACAATTTGCTTCCCACACAGGGTCGCACATCCGTTGCGGGGCTTCGGGGAAAGTGAGGGCGAAGTGAACGACAGGACTTGCTGGAACTGCGGGCATCTGCACGAGCAGCACACGATTGCGGGCGGTTGCTCGTTCGTGCGCGAAGGCGAGCGCTGCGACTGCCCGCGCTACGAGGACGGCGAGTACAACGGCGAGCAGCGCAAGCGCGACACATACACGCTCTCCGACCGTCGCAGGCTGAGCGTCAGGCGCACGAGGCGTTGACGGAGCGTCGGTCGCGCGTGAGCTAGACGGTTTGCATTAGAGCTAACCAACGACCGTTTAGAGGCGGGCGATGCCCGCCGTCTCAACCATCGGGGCTTGAGACGGCGGGCATTGCCCGCCTCTAAACGTTTGGTAAATTGATACGCAAACCGCTCTAGGATGTGAGGGCTTCGCCCGTCGTCATGCGCGCCCGCGCCTTTCAACTTTAGTCCCCCGCTTCGCCCTCTTCCTTCTCGCCTTCTTCGTCTTCGTCGTCGGGTTTATAAATCTCATAGCCCGTTGCATCGTCGTAGTAGTAACTCCCCGGCCTGCGCGCGGGGGGCGACTCGGTTTCGGGTTTTGTTGTATCATCTCGCCGCTCGTTCACCTTTAAAGTCTCCCTGAAAATTTATTATAACGCCGTCTTTAGTCGGAAACGCGACCGTAAGGGAGCGTGTCAGCGAAAGGATGAAGGATGAAGGCGGAAGGATGAAAGAGATGCTGTCTTTGCTTCATCCTTCATCCTTCCGCCTTCATCCTTTAACCACACGCTCCCTTACGGTCGCGTTTCCGACTCGAAGCAACAACGTGAGGACTTGAATGCAAGCACACATCATCCGGCGCGCGCTGGCATCGTGCGCGCTCACAATCGCGCTTCTGCTACCGCAGGCTTTCGCGCAGCAGCAACAACAACAACCGGCGGCGACGAAGAAGTTCGAGCTGACCGTTGACAGCATCATGCGCGGGCCTGATCTTGTCGGCCATCAGCCGACGGGCGTCTACTGGTCGCAGGATTCCTCGCGCGTCTACTTCCGTTGGAAACGCGCGGGCGAGCCGCGTCTGAAGGAGAACAGTCTTTACGTCGTCAACCGCGACGGCACGTCTCTGCGAAAGCTCACCGACGAGGAGGCGCGTCAGGCCCCGCCAGCCGGGGGAGAGTTGTCCAAGGATAAGACCTTGACGGTCTTCACCGAAGACGGCGACGTATTTATCTACGACCACGCGAAGGGCGAGCGAAAGGCTTTGACGCGCACCGTAGAGCTGGAGTCGAACGCGCGCTTCACGCGCGACCAGAGGCGCGTCTACTTCACGCGGCAGAATAATCTCTACGTCATGTCGCTCGACGGCGGCTCGCTCGAACAGCTCACGGACATACGCGCGGGCGGCGGCGCGGGCGCGGCGGCGCAAGCCGCGGGCGGTGGCGCGGCGGCCCCACAGCGCGGCGCGAGCGCGAGTCAGGAGTTCATACGCAAAGAGGAGCGGCAGCTCATCGAGGCCGTGCGCGAGCGCGCCGAGCAGCGCGAGGAGCAGGAGAAGCGTCGGCGCGAGCGCGACCGGCGTAAGCCCTTCAACCTGCCCACGGGCCAGACGGTCGCGAATCTACAGCTCTCGCCCGACGGCGCATACGTCGTCGCCGCGGTGGGCGAGCAGGCCACCGGGTCGAAGAGCATAATCGTCCCCAACTACGTTACCGAGTCGGCCTACACCGAGGACATACAGGGGCGCACGAAGGTCGGCGATGTGCAGGGGCGCACGCGCTTAGGACTAATCTCGGTCGCGACGGGCGAGATGAAGTGGATCGAGACGGGCTTGCGCGCGGAGGTAGCAGTGCGCGTGCAGACGCGCACCGAGCAGAACGCCACCGAGTCGGCTGAGCGCGAGCGCGGCGCGGAGACGGGCGCGCAGGCCGCGCAGCAGACAGGCGTGCAGGCCCAGCAGACCGGGCAGGGCGGACAGCAACAATCCCAACAACAGACGGGCGCGCAATCGCAACAGACGGGCGCACAGCCGCCGCCCACGCAGGGTCAGTCTCAGCAGACCGAAGGCGCGCAGGCGCGCGACCGAGAGGTGCAGCTCTTCCAGCTTCAGTGGTCTGAGGACGGCACGCGCGCGGCGCTCATGGCGCGCGCCTCGGACAACAAGGATCGTTGGGTGATGTCGCTCGACGCGGCGACGGGCAAGACGCGCGTTCTCGCGCGCGTGCACGACGATGCGTGGGTCGGCGGCCCCGGCGCGTTCACGCTCGGCTGGCTTCCAGACAACCGGCGCGTCTACTTCGTCTCCGAGCGCGACGACTGGGCGCACCTCTACACGGTCAACACGGACGGAGGCGATCCCGCGCAGTTAACGTCGGGGCAGTTTGAAGTCTCCGACGTTCGACTCTCCTCGGACAAGACGAAGTTCTTTTTCACTTCGAGCGAAGGGAGCCTGTTCGAGCGTCACCTCTACTCGATGCCGACCGAGGGCGGCGCGCGCACGCGCATCACAACGATGGCGGGCAACAACCAGTCCGACATCTCGCCCGATGAACAGACGCTCGCCGTCGTCAACTCCTACAGCAACCGGCCTCCCGAACTCTACCTACAGGCGATGCGCCCCGCGCCGCCCGCCGACGCAAAGCAGCCCGTCCCTATAAAGGTGACTGAGTCGCCCATCGCCGAGTTCTACACGTACAACTGGAGCGACCCGCCCATCGTCAACTTCAAGGCGCGCGACGGCGCGACCGTCTACGGTCGTCTCTACAAGCCCGCGAATGCCCGACGCGGCGGCCCCGCCGTCCTCTTCGTCCACGGCGCGGGCTACCTACAGAACGTGCATAAGTGGTGGTCGAGCTACTACCGCGAGTACATGTTCCATCACCTTCTTGTCGAGCGCGGCTTCACGGTTCTCGACATTGACTACAGAGGCTCTGCCGGCTACGGGCGCGACTGGCGCACGGGGATTTACCGTCACATGGGCGGGAAGGATTTAAACGACCACGTTGACGCCGTGCGCTATCTCGTCAACGAGCACGGCGTTGATCCGAAACGCGTCGGACTCTACGGCGGCTCTTACGGCGGCTTCATAACCCTGATGGCGATGTTCACGACGCCCGACATCTTCGCGGCGGGCGCGGCGCTGCGGCCCGTCACGGACTGGGCGCACTACAACCACCCTTACACCGCAAACATCCTCAACAACCCGCAGGACGACCCTGAAGCCTACCGTCGAAGCTCGCCCATCTACTTCGCCGCGGGCCTCAAAGGCGCGCTCCTCATCTGCCACGGCATGGTGGACGTTAACGTCAACTTCCAAGACTCCGTGCGACTCGCCGAAAAATTGATCGAGCTGAGGAAAGAGAACTGGGAGCTTGCCGCCTACCCCGTCGAAGACCACAGCTTCGACCGCGCCGACAGTTGGGCCGACGAGTACAAGCGCATACTCAAACTGTTCACACAAAACCTACGACCTGACTCAAACCCGGCATCCGGCAACGACGGTGGTGGGGCGTCAAAGAGGCGTGGGAATCGTTAGTGGGGAGACACAGCGGCGCGCATAAAAACACCGACCGCAACGAATGACGTTCGTTGCGGTCGGCGTCAATCCGAACGAGGCGGTTGATCTGTTTCGTCCCATTCATAAGAACACATCGAGAGGCGACTTCATCCGTTATAAAATCATTGACATGAAAGTGTAAATCAATAATATTTTCACCCCCGACAAGCTCAGCCGCATTTGCTCGCTTTCGTCGTAAGCGACACTTGAAAATAAAATCCGTGGAACAATCAGGAGGTTCGCCTTGAGAAACAAGATCGAGTCCAGCTCTGCTTTCACACTTGTTGCGTCGGCGGTGATTTGCCTTCTGCTCTCGGCCAGCAGCTCCGCTGCAAGCCAAGATCAGCCGACAATCGCCAAAGACTCTGTTCAGGTGACGGCTTTCACCTTTAACGTCTACAAGAAGAACTACGACGTTTGGAGCTGGGTGCCTAGGATCGAGTATCGCGTCAACGGGCCTATGCCGAGCGGCAGCCAACTCTACGTGGAATTCACGCTGCCCGGCACGGGGCCGTGGGTGAAGTTCGATTGCGCGACCGAGGAGACGCAGAAAGGCCGCTGGTGGAAGACTTCGTGCGGGGCTAGAGACATCCCCGAAGACAAGGGCAGCACCTACACAGGCCCCGTCAACTTCGCCATCAAGCTGCGGAACGAGTTGGCCGGCACGGACTCGACGCTCTTCACCGGCAAGGCGAAGGTGGAGAAGGCGCTCTCGAACGAGTATGGCCCGAAGGCCGCCAACCACTTCGTCTACTTCATCAACCACGACTGGAACATGCCCATCGGCTACGTCTATCTGGTTCCCAACGACTTGAAGGGGTGGGATCGCCCGAACTTCCACGTCTCGTTCTGGGTGCGTGGCGAGGCGAATAACTTCAAGCCACACCTGTTCCACAACGGCAAAGAGGTGGGGAAGAAATCTTTAGAGGGTCAGGAGGTCGGTCGGGCCAGTTGCGAGTCGGACATCGAGAACAACACCACACACTACGTCGCCGACTCGATTCCGCAGAAGGCGAAGTGGGCGCGCGTCAGATGCAGCTTCCCGAACATAGTCGGCTGGGATAAGTCTGGGGATGACTACAGCCTCTTCGGGCCGCCTCACTCCATCGGCGCGAACCCCGGCGAGTACGAGTTGAAGATACTCTGGAATAACAAGCTGGCTAGGTCTATAAAGTTCACCGTAGCCCCCGACGGAAAATTCGACAACGGCATCGCCACCTCCAACAAGCTGGGCAGCGACCGCGTCATCGTGCCGGTGCAGGTAATCGGAGATCAGGACGGCCAGTGGGATAAAGCGTCGTGGAAGACCGATGCGTTCTACAGTAACCCTCTAACGGGCTTCACGGCGTTGCCCTAAACCGGAGCGAGCCTCTGCCACTACAGATTTTCTTTAAGCTAACGAGAGAGCGATATAAGCGAATATTCGTTGGCAGAGAGAAGAAACATTATCCACGAAACCACACGAAAGAACACGAAACGAACAAAAAGCATGTCCGTCCTTCGTGTTGCTTCGTGTGATTTCGTGGATA
>DASQLL010000181.1:0-8167 GCA_035630035.1 Pyrinomonadaceae bacterium
AGACTATCCAAGCGATGCACTCCGCCCAAGTTAAAGTCTTCTTCGCGCTCGGCGGAAATTTTCTCTCCGCGACGCCCGACACGGAGTTCACAGCCCGCGCGCTCAGCCGCACGCGCCTGACCGCGCACGTCTCCACAAAGCTCAACCGCGCGCACCTCGTCACGGGCGAGCAGGCTTTAATTTTACCGTGCCTCGGTCGGACTGAAGTTGACGTGCAGAAGTCGGGCGAGCAGTTCGTCAGCGTCGAGAATTCGATGGGCGTCGTGCATTCGTCGCGCGGCAGCCTACAGCCCGCGTCGCCACATCTTTTGAGCGAGCCTGCAATCGTCGCGCGTCTTGCGCGTGCAACTTTAGGAGAGCGCAGCGCAATCGAGTGGGAGCGGCTTGTAGAAGATTACGACCGCGTGCGGGATTTAATCGAGCGCGTGATTCCGGGCTTTGAGGATTACAACCGGCGCGTGAGAGTGCCCGGCGGCTTCTACCTGCCGAACCTCGCGCGCGAAGGCGTGTTCAAGACCTCGACCGACAGGGCCAACTTCACCGTACACCCTCTGCCGCGCCACGAGCTTGCGCCGGGGCAGTTCCTGATGATGACGATGCGTAGCCACGACCAGTTCAACACGACCATCTACGGACTCGACGACCGCTACCGCGGCGTCTACAACGAGCGTCGCGTCGTCTTCCTCAACCCCGAAGACGTGAAGGAGCAGAGGCTGTCCGCCGGTCAGGTCGTTGACCTCGTCAGCCACTTCGAGGGCGAGACGCGCGAGGCGCGACGCTTCATCGTCGTGCCGTACAAAATTCCGCGTCGCTGCGCCGCCACCTACTTCCCCGAAGCCAACCCGCTCGTCCCCGTCCGCAGCGTCGCCGACAAGAGCAACACGCCCGCCTCGAAGTCCGTCGTAATCTCACTGCGACCGTCGAGCGCGCCTTTGAAGTTTGACTACGACAACATTTGAAGTCAGAAACGCGACCGTCAGGGAGCGTGTCTCATGTTCGCACGAAGACACGCTCCCTGACGGTCGCGTTTCTGATTTTTCATCGAGCTTCGTAAATCGTGTCGTAGTTCGTGCCAAGACCTATGGCCGCGCCTATCGCTGCGCCTGCGGCTGCGCCGAGGACGCTGCCGCCGACGAGGGCCGGGACGTTTGCGCCGCGCGCGACGAGATAGCCGCCCCCGGCAGTCCCCACACCGCCGCCGATGCCCGCGCCTACGAGCGCGCCCTTCAAACGCGCCTTGCCGCGGCTGACCTCGACGCGCCCGATGCTGTCGCGCGTGAGCGTGACGTTTTTGCCGTCTTGATTGAAGTTGATGTTTGTGTCGCTGGCCGAGTCGAAGCTGCCCTTCAGACGGTCGCCGTCTTTGAGTCGGACGACGATCTTCTCGCCGGGCGAGAGCGTTTGGACTGCCGACCAGTCGCCGCGTGTGGCTTTCACACGCGACGCCGTGGGCGCGTTGTATGTTTGCGCCGCGACCGGAGCGACGAGCGCGAGCGTGAGAATGAGTGCGTATCCGAATGCGAAAAATCTGGTAATCATGTTAGCCTCCCGAAGGTCGTTTTCTGTATGAGGATGGTTTTCTTATGAAAAACTCCTGCGCCCGTCTCTAGTGCAAGGGGTGTGCCCCGCGCAATATCGAAAACGCGCAAGGATATCCGAGCGTGTAGAACGGGGCGGACGGCGCGGGCGCAACAAACATCCGACACCTGCTGCGCCCGAAAGCGCGCCGGAGTTGACGCCGCGGCGTGGGAATCAAAATTGATTGAGACTGACGGAGGGGCAAACGTGTGGCTTTGATCGGTGCGAACGAGATCAAGCGGAAGATGATGATTAAGGTTGAGGGCGAGCCTTTCTCTGTAGTTGAAGTCGTGTTCGCGTCGCCGTCGGCGCGCGGTGCCTCGACGATGGTGCGGACGCGGCTCCGGCACTTGCTGACGGGCGCGGTGCTTGAGAAGAGTTTCAAGACGGGCGAGAAGTTCGAGGAGCCGGACGTTGCGTTCGCGCCCGCGTCTTTCATGTACGCGGACGGCGAAGGCTTCCACTTCATGGACGAGGAGAGTTTCGAGCAGTTCATGCTGCCCGCCGCGCAGCTCGCGGACGAGCGCGGCTACTTGAAGGACGGCGTGAGCGTGCAGGTCTTAAAATACAACGGCGATGCGGTCGCGCTTGAATTGCCGCAGTTCGTCGAGCTTGTGGTGGCCGAGACCGAGCCGGGCATCAAGGGCGACACGGCGGGCGGCGGTCGCGACACGAAGCCCGCGACGCTCGAAACCGGACTTGAGGTGCGCGTCCCGCTCTTCATCAAGGAGGGCGAGCGCGTGCGCGTCAACACGCAGACGGGCGAGGTCGCGGGCCGCGCATAGGCGCGGCCCGATTTCGGATTTCGGATTTCGGATTTCGGATTTAGGGGAAATTGAAACCTGCGCTCAAACGGTTTCCTACGCGTGTTGAGGTAAGCGACTTGAAACGGCACAACTTTCAACGAATCCGCAATCCGCAATTCCGCGAAAACCGGCGGAGTCTTTTGCCCTTTGTGCTTTAGCCTTGCTATAATGCGCCACTTTGCGGGGGTGGACGCTGGCAACTAGTAGGCTGGCGGCGTGAATCCAAGCTTCGCCCGATCCTAAGTCCGAAGCACTCTTTAAGCGGCTCGCTGCTCGCGCCGCTTCGGCAGCAAAGTCTCGACGAGTTCTCTTAAGTCAAAAAGATTTCTTAATGCTCTAGTCTCCCGAATTCATTCGACCGTAATACTTGAGGCGAAAAACTAAGTTTATGCGAATTCGCGCGCCCTGGATTTGTGTTGTCGCGGCCCTCACGGGCTGCCTCATGCTCCTCGACATGGCGCTCCCCTTCGTGCGGGCGCAGGCCGCGGGGCAGCAGCCGGCCTCGCCGCAAAGGCTGGTCGAGACCGTAGAAGTCGAAGGCAATCGCCGTCTGCGCGACGAGGACGTGCTTTACCACATCCAGACGCGCGCCGGCGATGCGTACAACGAGGCGCAAGTACAGCGCGACCTTCAGGCTCTTCTTAACCTTCCCTTCTTCGACAAGACCGAGACGCGCGTCGCCACGCAGGACGGCCCGCTCGGCGGCGTCATCGTCATCTTCTACGTCAAAGAGCTGCCCGTCATACGCGACCTCACGTTCAAGGGCCTGTCGAGCGTGGGCGAGGCCGACGTTCTAAAGGCGTTTCGCGAGCAGCGCGTCGGCGTCACGAAAGAGACGACCTTCGACCCCGTCAAGGTCAACAACGCCAAGCGCGTCTTGAAAGAGCTGCTGGCCGAGCACGGCCACCCGAACGCGACGATTGAAGTCGAGACCGAAGAGATTTCGCAGACCTCCGTCGCGCTCACCTTCAACATTGACGAGGGCGACCGCGTGCGCGTCGTCGAGATCGTCTTCGAGGGCAACCAGCACTTTTCAGACGGCGAGCTGCGCGGCGCGATGAAGCTCGTCAAAGAGGCCGGCCTCCTCTCGCGCTTCAAGGGTCAGGACATACTTCACCTCGATAAGCTCGACTACGATCTGCGCAAGAACGTCGTTGACCACATGCGCTCGAAGGGATACCTCGAAGCGCGCACGGGCGAGCCGCGCGTAGAGGGTCTGGGGCCGAAGCGCACGGGCTTCCCCATACTCCCGCTCCCCATAATCTCGTCCACGGACGAGGGCCTGCGCGTCGTCGTGCCCATCATCGAGGGCAAGCTCTACCGGCTCGGCGAGATAAAGATCGAGGGCAACTCGATCTACTCCGAAGAGCTTATACGGCAGGTCATCGGCCTGAGGCCCGGCGAGATCGCCAACGGCCAGCGCATCGCGAAGGCGCTCTACGAAGACTTGAAGAAGCTCTACGGGCGTTCGGGCTTCATCCAGTACGAGCCTGAGGTCGCGCCCGAATTCAAGCCCAACCCGCAGAAGCCGGACGAAGGCATCGCGGATTTTACGATCACCATCAACGAGGGCAGGCAGTTCACGCTTCGCCGTCTGGAATTCCTCGGCAACACCTTCACGCGCGACAACGTCCTGCGCCGCGAGGTGGCCGTCAACGAAGGCGACATCTTCGACCAGACGCTCTGGGAGTTCTCCGTCCTCAAGCTCAACCAGTTGGGCTTCTTCGACCCGATCAACAAGGACAGCGACGCGGAGTTTCGCCAGAGCGAGGAGACGGGCGAGGTTGACATCAACCTGCGCGTCAACGAGCGCGGGCGCAACCAGATCGCCTTCAACGGCGGCCTCTCAGGCATAGGCGGCTCGTTCTTCGGACTCGACTACTCGACGAACAACCTTCTGGGCCGCGGCGAATCGCTCGCGTTCCAGTTCTCTTTCGGCAACCGACAAAAGTCAATCCTCTTCTCGTTCACGGAGCCTTACATCAAAGACCGTCCCATCTCGGTCGGCTTCTCGCTGTTTACGGAGACGCGCAAGTTCTTCGGCGAAGGCACTCTGCTCTCGCAGAACATAGACGCGCTCACCGGCGCGTTCGGCAACCAGCAGCAGTTCCTCAACGTCTCGGAGGAGAACCTGTTCACGCAGAACACGACGGGCGCTTCGCTCTTCGCCACCTCGCCGCTCTCCGAGTTCTGGCGACCGCGCAGCCGTCGCCTCGTCGAGATTTCGCGCGCCTCGCGCATCGGACTCTCGTACTCGATCTCGCGCTCCTCCGTTCAAGACCCGCCGATCAATGAGCAGAACAACCCTTCGACCTTCATCCCGGTCGTCTTCGCGCAGCCCGACATCCTTACGAGCCGCGTGACGCCCTCTCTGGTCTACGACACGCGCAACGCCTCGATTGACCCGACCAAAGGCAAGCAGGTCGCCCTCTCGCTCGCGTTCGCGGGCCTCGGCGGCGACGTTCGCACGATCCAGCCGACGCTTTCCTACACGCATTTTATCCCCATGCGGCGCAAGCGCTCCGAGACCCCGGAGGTCTTCGGCTTCCGCATCGTCGCAGGGCACGTCCGCAGCTTCGGCATCACGGGCAAGATTCGCGACGCGCAGGCAAGCTCGCTCTCGTTCATCGCGGGCGTTCCAATCTACGAGCGATTCTTCCTCGGCGACGAGTTCACGATCCGCGGCTACAACGTGCGCTCGATAAGCCCGATTGCGCCGCTCGACGTGTTCATCACCTCGCGCGATGTGTCGGTCTCAAGCACGCCCGTCGGCGATCTCGTGCCCGCGACAGGCATCTCGGACACGCTCAGAAATCAGCTCGCCACGCTCGGCACGTTCACAGGCCCGGGCGGCGCGAACTCCGTGCAAATCTCGCGCGACTTCCGATTCCTCGGCGGCGACACGCAGCTTCTGGGCAACTTCGAGTACCGCGTGCCCATCTTCGGCCCGGTCTCGGTCGCGGCCTTCGCAGACATCGGCTCGGCCTTCAACATGGCGACGAAGGAAGACCAGATTTTCTCGACGCAGTTTCTCGCGGATCAGCCGTTTCTCGGCTCGGTCGGCGGCCTGACGGAACTGGTCGTGCGCCGCAACCCGCAGCTCGCAATCTCGCCTTCGTCGAACTTCTTCGACACGACGACGTTGACGCCGCTGCGCGGCCTGCTCGTTCAGGGCGACCGCCTTCTGACGAAAGAGGAGTTCGCACTGTTGCAGCGCGTCGGGCCGCTCGACCCGCTCAACAATCTGCCCTTCGGCGTGAACACGCTGTTCCTGCGCGGCGAGGCGCAGACCAACACCGTGGCGCGCATCTCGCAGAGCCTTTTCTCGAAAATAAGCGACTACCGATCCAGCCTCGGCGCGGAAGTTCGCATCCAAATGCCTGTTATCAACGTGCCGTTCCGGTTCATTTACGCTTATAACCCGAACGCCCGAGACACCCTTGTTCTGGAGAAGAAGAGCATCTTCCGGTTCAGCATTGGTCGGACTTTCTAAAAGCCCGAATTTGAAACCACGGCGAAGCGCGCGACGAGTTCGAGGCCGCTCGCCCTTTGACTTGAAGATAGGAGCAGTACAGGAAATATCATGAGAGTGATTCGCACAACCATCGCCGCCGCCCTCTTTGCCGCCGCCGCCGCGACCGCCGCCGTCGCGCAGGCTCCCGCCGCGGGCCGTCCCGCCGCCACGCCTGCGCGCCCCGCAGCCACCAGCCCCGCCCCGCAGGGCGGCTCGGCGACCATCGCCGAGGGCAAGTTCGCCATCGTTGACACCGAAGCCTTCGGCGACCCGAAGCAGGGCATACAGAAACTCGTCGCCGCGTTCCAAGTGGTCGAGCGCGAGTTCAAGCCGCGCCGCGACGAGATTCAGACGCTCAAGACGCGCTACGACGGCATCGTCAAGCAGATCAACGATACGCAGAAGGTGGCCGACCAGAAGGCTCTGGCCGCGCTTGCCGATCAGGCCGAGACGCTGAAGATGGAGATCGAGCAGAAGCAGCAGGCAGGCCAGCGCGCGCTCGACAAGCGCGTTAAGGAGTTGACCGACCCGGTCTACATAGACCTTAACAACGCGCTCCGGTCGTTCGCGAACGCGCGCGGCATCTCGGTCGTCTTCGACGCAAGCAAGATGGACGGCGTGATGATGATCATCAACCCGAACGGGATTGACATCACCGCCGCCTTCATCGCCGAGTACAACCAGCGCAACCCGGCCTCGACGGCCTCGACCACCGCGCCGCGCGAAGAGTAAGAGCAGTGACAGGTGACGGGTGACAGGTGACAGGAAGGTTTCCTGTCACCTGTCGCCATTCGTTCGTCAGGGTTCTTCCTGTCACCCGTCACCCGTCACCTGTCACGCCATGGAAACGCCTCTCGACGCAGTCGCCATCCAGCGGATTCTGCCGCATCGGTATCCCTTTCTGCTCGTTGACCGCATCATCGCTTTCGTGCCGGGCGAGCGCATCGTCGGCATAAAGCAGGTGACGATGAACGAGCATTTCTTTCAAGGGCACTTCCCCGGCACGCCCGTCATGCCCGGCGTCCTCATCGTCGAGGCGATGGCGCAGGTCGGCGCGGTCTACGCGCTCCAGCAGATCGAGAATCACGAGCACAAGCTCGTCCTCTTTAGCGGCATAGACAACGCGCGCTTCCGACGCCCCGTCGTCCCCGGCGACACGCTCACGCTTACGGTCACGCCCCTTCGCGTCGGCGGTCGCGTGCAGAAGATGCACGGCGAAGCGCACGTCGAGGGCCAGCTCGCCGCCGAGGCCGACATCATGAGCGTCGTCACGGACAGGAAATGAAAGGCAAAAGGCAAAAGGCAAACTTCAAAAGGCAAAAAGAAGAGCAGCCCCGCACCCCGCTCCATCTTTCTTGCCTTTTGCCCTTTGCCTTTTGCCTTTTGCCTTTTGCCTTTATATGTTGAGCATTCATCCCACAGCCGTCATCAGCCCCCGCGCCGAACTGGGCGAGGGCTGTTACGTCGGCCCTTTCTGCACAATCGGCGACGAAGCACGCTTGGGCGCGCGCGTGCGTTTAGAGTCGCACGTCGTCGTTGACGGTCGCACCGAGATAGGCGACGACACGCACGTCTTCCCCTTCGTCTCTCTGGGACTCGCGCCGCAGGATTTGAAGTACAGGGGCGAGCCAGCCGAGACGCGCGTAGGCCGCCGCAACCGCATACGCGAGTTCGTCACGGTGCATCGCGGAACCGAAGGCGGCGGGATGCTCACAGAGGTTGGCGACGACTGTCTCATCATGGCGCAGGCGCACATCGCGCACGACTGCCGTATCGGGAGCGGCGTCATCATGGCGAACGCCGCGACGCTCGCGGGACACGTCGAGGTCTCGGACGGCGCGAACATCGGCGCTTACTCCGGCGTCCACCAGTTCTGTCGCGTCGGTCGCGAGGCTTACGTCGGCGGCTACTCCGTCGTCGTCAAAGACGCTCTGCCCTTCGCGCTCTCGGTCGGCAACCACGCCAAATGCTACGGCCTCAACACCGTCGGCATGAAGCGGCGAGGCTACGCGCAAACCGCGATTGACGCGCTGCACCACGCCTTCCGACTCCTCCTCGCCTCCAAGCTCAACACCACGCAGGCGCTCGAACGCATACGCGAAGAGATAAAGGACTCGCCGGAAGTCGAACAGCTCGCCCGCTTCATCGAGACCTCGCAGCGCGGGGTCATCAAGTAGTAAGAGCCTGTTTGAAAATTCATTGTGGCGCTAAGCGACGCAGCATCAGCCGGGTCATTGCCACGTAAATGAGCGTCTCGCTCGTCGCAGCC
>DASQLL010000182.1:0-3175 GCA_035630035.1 Pyrinomonadaceae bacterium
TGGCAGAAATCGTCTATGTCACAGAAAACGGGTAGAATGTCCATTGAGAGAGCCTCTCTTTCGCAAGGATGGTTGTTTTGGCGAACTCCATCTTACGAAATCTGGCTCTCTCTTCGCATTCTTATCCCGTATTCACGTTAATTAGTCTCCCGACACGCGAGCGTGCGTCCGTCGGGCGCTAACTCCGTCTGCATGCAGCCCTCGCGCACGTACATCTCGCGCGCGCTCTTCTGCCGGCCTTCCGCGATTGACCAAGACTCGACGCGCAGAGAGGACGTGTGGAAAAGAACCGTCTGCGAGTCGGCGGTGAACTGCGCGGGGCGCGCTTCGGGCGCGTCTATTCGGAAGAGCGGGGCGAGCGGCTCGCGCGCAAGCACCGTGATGCCCGAATCGTCCTGCGCGAGAAGGTATTTTCCGTCGGGGCTAAAGCGCAGGTGCGTGATGTCGCCGCGCAACGGAGGCTCAAGCTGCTTCTTCGACGCGACCGAGTGCAAAGACTCTTTGCCGACCGCGCCCGAATGGCTCACAACGGCCATCTGCCACTTCTTGAACTCCTCGCCGTTTGATGCGGCGCGCGAGCCTCGGCACTCGGCGGGGAGTGATTGCAAGCCCTTCAGTATCTCGCGCAGGCGGCGCGCTTCGGGCTTCGTCGTGCCGAAAAAATCGGAGAGCCAACCGCCCGTCTTGCCCTTCGCGTCGGCGAGGCGATCCCAGAACGTTGCGAACGCCTGCGGGTCGTAGCCCGCGGCGGACATCGCGTAGATGCCTATGCGGTCGGCCTCGAACTGCTCGCCCTCTTCGTGTTTGTCGCCGCGCCCGAACGCGCCGGGCTTGCGCGCCGCGTTGTCGAGCATCTGGTTGTACTTCTCGAAGATGTCGCGGCGGTCTGTGACGCTCTCGACTTTGAGCACTTCGCGGAAGATGCGCGACATATCTACGGCGGTCTGCCCCGATGCCACGTGGCCCAGCTCGTGCGCGAGCACGCCCGCCAGCTCGTCCTCTGAGTTGGCGAACGCGATCAGCTTGCGCGTGACGTATATTCGACCGCCGGGCATTGCGAAGGCGTTCGCGTCCGGAAGGTCTACGACGAAGAACTGGTAGCGCATCTCGCTGGCCGGGAGCTGCGCGACGAGCGACGCGCCGACGCGGCGCAGGAAACCCGTGACCGCGTCGTCCTCGATGATGCGGTAATCGCGCCGCACGTGCTCTGCGATCACGTCGCCCAAGTCCATCTCCTGCTTCGGCGAGAAGATGTTTATGCCGCGCGAGGCGGTCGTCGCGGGCGGCTGGCACTGCGGCTTTTGTGCGGCGAGCGGAGCGGCCAGCGCGAGATTGAAGCAGAGCATGAGGCAACACGACAGAAGTGTGTTGCGAGTTCGGGGCGTGCGGCGTTGAGACATGAGGCGCGTCCTTTTTAAAGTGATTTTCTTGAAGACGGGGGCGACGCTTTTAACTGCGCGCGGTTGCGTCTAACTGCGCGCGTTTGCGTCGCGGCTGGCCGCTCGCGTTCGGGGCGCGTGGCAGCCGTCGGGGTTTGCCGGCGGCTGCCATGTTAGCCGAGCGCGCCGCCGCGCGGCAAATCTACAAGGCTGCGGTTCGCTCCTGATCCGTGGGAGTGAAATCAACATGGATGGACAGGATGTGCAGGATTAGAAGGCAAAACTTTTATCCTGCTTATCCTGTCCATCCATGTTAAATTTCTTGCCGTGCATGGATGAACCTTTCCGCTTACGGACGTACCTCTAAAGAACGTCGTGCGATTTCCCTTCGAGCCGCCACACGCGAGAGAGTTCGACGCCGTGGGCTTCGGCCTCAACGCCGTTGACCACCTCGTTGTCGTCCCCGCGTACCCCGAGTTCGACACGAAAACGCGCCTCGTCGAGCACGTGCGCGCCGCGGGCGGGCAGACCGCTTCGGCGATGGCGGGGCTGCAACGCTTGGGACGCAGCACGGCATACGCCGGTCGCTTCGGCTCGGACGACGCGGGCCTCTTCGGTTTCGAGGCATTGAAGTTAGAAGGCGTGAATGTCGAGATGGCCGAAGTGGTCGAGGGCGCGCGAAATCAGATTGCCTTCATCGTCATTGACGCGCGCACGGGCGAGCGCACGATCATGTGGGACAGGGACGAGCGGCTCGCCTACGGCGAAGACGACGCGCCGCGCGGTTTCGCCGAGCGAGGGCGCGTGCTGCACATGGACGCGCACGACCCGCGCGCGTGCGCTCGACTCGCGCGCGAGGCTCGCGCGGCGGGGACAATCGTCTCGCTCGACATTGACAACATATACGAAGGCCTCGCGGAGCTTCTGCCGCACGTTGACGTTCTAATCTCGTCGAAGGAGTTTCCCGTACGCTTGACGGGCATCAGCGAAGAGCGTGCGGCACTCGTCGCCGCCAAATCGCTCGTGCGCGCTGACGCAGTCGTCGGCATGACGTTGGGCGAGCGCGGCGCGGTCGTCTACCACGAAGGCATCTTCATAGAGTCGGCGGCCTTTCAAGTCCCCGGCGGATGCCGCGACACGACGGGCGCGGGCGACGCCTTCCACGTCGGCTTTCTACACGCCATGCTCGACGGCGAAGAGATCGAGGGCTGCATGCACACGGGCTGCGCCGTCGCCGCGCTCAAGTGCCGTAGCTTGGGCGCGCGCACCGCGCTCCCCACCGCGCGGGAACTTATAAACTTCTTAACCAGTGAGGGCGAAACATCGTGACGCGGCGCGTTACGATGTCATTGCAGGACGCCGCAGCGACATAGCAGTGCGTCAACACGTTATTGCAGGCCGTGTTATCTCGTAGCAGGTCATTAACACGTCATCGCGGGGCGAGATTACTTCGTAGCAGAGCGTGATTACTTCGTAGCAGAGTCTAACTATGTTATTGCAAGTGGTGCTTACGTTATTGTAGGGCGTGTTACTTTATAACAAGGTGTCATTACGTCGTTGCATGGCATCACTTCTTCGTTGCGTTTCGTGCAGACGGGCCATGTTTTAATTGTCATAGCCCCGTAGGGGCGAAAGATTTTCAAGCTACATATCTTTATAGCCGTTTGCAATTGCGTGAAGCTGGGAGCGCGGGCATCCCTGCCCGCCTTGAGCGCCGCAGGCGCGAAGATGGACGCGCCAATAGGCGCGTTGGCGGGCAAGGATGCCCGCGCTCCCAGCGATAAGCGGTCGCACTC
>DASQLL010000183.1:0-9519 GCA_035630035.1 Pyrinomonadaceae bacterium
AATCCGCAATCCGCAATCCGCAATCTACGAAAGCTACTTCAGCATGTCTTTGAGGAACTCAAGAACCTCGGGGTCTTTGCTGCGGCTGAGCATCTGTATGGCGGTCTTGCGACGCTCGATAGGCTCGGCGTTGTTGCGGACGACCTGCATCAGCTTCTGGTATGCGCGCCGATCCTGATACTGGCCGATGGCCTGTAGAAGGCCGTTCTTGAGGTCGTTGTCGGCCTCGGAGTCGTACATCGAGAGCAGCGCGTCGAGGTATTGCCCGTCGCCGCGGTTCGCCAGCGAGCGGAACGCGCCGCGCCGCAGCTCGACTTCGGGCGCGGTGCGCGCGATGACGAGAAGACGTTCGGCTGCGCGCGGACTCTTGCGGTTGCCGAGGCCCGCGACGACGTACTTCCTTATCTGAACGTCCTGCACGGCGTCGTAGATGCGGAACAGCTCATCTACGGCAGGCTCGCCGGAGCGGCGTGCGAGCTGCTCGACCGAGTGCTGACGCGCCTTCAGGTTCTTGCCGTTGATCGCAACGTCGCCGAGTATCGTGACGGCGCGCGCGTTGTCGTGCTCGACGAGCGCGTGTATGGCCGAGTCGGTCGGGCTTTCGTCGTCGTAGACGGCGCTCATCGCAAGCTCGCGCAGAACGTCGAGCGCGCGCTCGTCATTCGTGCTGCCGAGGGCGCGTATGGCGCGCATGCGAAGCTTCTCGTTCGGCTCGGAGCGCGACATCTGTATGAGCGAGGGCACGGCCTCGTTGCCGCCGTAGCGGCCCAGAAGGATGATCGCGGCCTCTTTGACGCGCGCGGACTTGTTCGAGCGCAGCACCTCGCTGACGCGCGCCGAGCAACCGACGCGGTCGTTCTCGCAGAGCGTTCGGAGCGCGAGTATTCGCAGCTCGTCGTTGGGGTCGTTCTCGTC
The DNA here is from genome assembly GCA_035630035.1 of Pyrinomonadaceae bacterium. Lineage (GTDB taxonomy): Bacteria > Acidobacteriota > Blastocatellia > Pyrinomonadales > Pyrinomonadaceae > QHXN01. The sequence continues at coordinate 916 of DASQLL010000183.1, forward strand.
AAAGGGCACGGGCTGGCCGAGCTTGCCCTTCACCTCCGCGTGCAGAACCTTCGCGTCGCCCGACCAGGACGAGCGCGGGAAGCGCACCAGAAGGTCTGTGAGGACGCCTTCGGCCTCCTTGAACTTGTTCTGCTTGCCGTAGGCGAACGCCAGCCAGTACAGCGCGGCGTCGAGGTTCTTGTCCGAAGGGTAGTCGTTGATGTAGCGATTGAAGGTCGAGGCCGCCTGCGCCCACTTCTGCTCGTCGAGGAAGCTGCGCGCCTGCGTGAAGGCGCGCGTCGCCGCGTCGTTGTCTGACTGGACGAGCCTGCTTATCATGTCGCGCGGCGACTGCGCGTTGGCGCGCGCCGGGGCGGCGACGAGCGCGATGCCGAGCGCGGCGAAGCCGAGCATGAGCGCCGTAAGACGCGTGCCTTGAATCCATCTGTGTTGAGTGTAGGGGTGTATCATGGCTGTTATTCTTCCTTACTTTCTGAAATTAATTATCACGGGCACGCTCGCTCACGCTCGCGTTTCTGCCTGCAAATCAACGCCGCGCCTGCCGCCCTCCTAGTAAACCTGCAACGAGGCGATGATCTCCGTCTTCTTCACACGCTCGCGTATCGAGCGCACCTCTTCGCGCGACGCCTGTTCGCGCATGTTCGCGATGTCGAGCAGGAAAGGCTCTATCGTGTCCAGAACCTGCTTAGTGTCCTTGTCGCCTTTAACATCGGCTTCGAGCTTGAGCGTCGCGTTGTCGGCGAGTAGCTGGCGCGAAAGGCTCTTCTCGTAGGCGACGTTGACCGTGCCGCCTTCTTCGCCCGCGCGCGCGTTCTTGATCGAGCGCAGAAGCATCTGCGTCTGCTCGACGTGACGCGCCATCTCCTTGTCGCCCGCGCCGGGCGCTTGCGCGCTCGCGTTCACGATGTCCGCGCCGGCTCTCGGCTCGTCCACGAGTTGCGCCACGGTATCCGGCACAGCATGGCTCTCATCTATGAGCGCGCGGTTTATGGAAGCAGGCAGTTGGTAATTGAGCAGGTCGTCCACCGAGGGAATTTTTTCTTCATTAACGACGCCTGCTTTCGGCTGCCTGTAAGAATCCGGCCCGGCGACTTTGCTGTTGGCCGCAATCTCCACGTCCACCTTGTCGGGCGAACTAACCGGGACGGGAGGCGGCGGAGGCCCTGTGGGCGTCGGGGTCACGTCCGCGCCATTTGTTACTTCGGTAGTCGCAACCACCAGCGTCTGATTCGTTGGACTCGGCCTGTTCGCGAGCCACAGTGAGCCGGCGGTGACGCCTACGACCAGAAGCGCGAGCGAGGATGCGAGCGCGGGTCGCATTGACAGTGCGCCGAGCGCGGCGGCAAAGCTCGCGCGGGCGCGACTCAGAAAGGGTCGCCGCTCCGCAATCGTCTCAGGCTGCGGGCCGCGCGCGATCTCCGCGCTGACTCTCGCCCAGAGCGCCGGCGTCGGCTCTATGCCGCGCTCGTAGCGCGCGTACATCTCCGACTCGAACGAGAGCGCGTCGAGCGCTGCGGCGCAGTCGGCGCACGCCGAAATGTGCGCGCTCATCTGCTCGCTTACTGTCGCGTCAACCTCTCCGTCGAAATACTCTTCGATGAGAGGGATGCAATCTTCACATCTCAACATCACTGCTCACCCCCGACATACGGGCCGATTCGGCGGCGCATCTCGGCGCGCGCCCTGTGCAAATCCGTTTTCAACTTGCCGACGGAGAAGCCCGTTATCTCCGCTATCTCTTCGTAGCTGCGTTGCTGCAAAATTTTCAAGGTGAAGACCAAACGCTTCTCTTCGTCCAGACGCATCAGCGCGGTCTGTATCACGCCGCTCAACTCTTTATCAAGCAACTGTCCTGCTGGCGTCGGGCCGTGGTCGTGAAGCTCGAACGCTTCCTCGCCGTCAATCTCGACGTTGCCCGCGTCGCGCCTTCGCGAACGGAGCGACTCGCGCGCGACGTTCTTGGCGATGCTGAAGAGCCACGTCGAGAGCTTCGTCTCGTCGCGCAGCCCGTCGAGCAGGCGGAAGGCGCGGACGAAAGTCTCCTGCGCTAGGTCTTCGGCCAGATCGCGCTGGCCCACCATGTCAAAGATGAAGCTGAGTATGGGCCGCGAGTAGCGGTCGAAGATGAGGCGGAAAGCCTCCTCGTCGCCGGCCCGGACGCGCGCCACCAGTTCCTCTGTGCTGTTCATCAAGGCCCCAGTGTACGCGCCCGGCTGCCCTAACTCTAAGCTCATTGTGCCCATTGCCAGCCGCTTCATCATCGTCTAACACCGATAGTTAGTGGCAGTTCCGCAACAAAGGTTTCAGAAAACTTGCGGGCGTGAAAAAGAAACGGGACGCGGCAACGGTCGGGCACGCGCCGACCGCCGTTCTCCCTTTGTTGTGAATAATTTGAAGAGTCGCCGCGCGGGCCTCGCTAAGATTTTTCGGGAGAGTTTTCCGCGCGGCTTAGCCCGGACGGCGGACGCCCCGGTTGCGCTCTGCGAGCAGGTCGTACTTGAGCTGTAGCTCGCGCAGGCTCGCGCTCAAGGTTTCACGCTCGGCCTCTTCGCGGCAGCCCTCAAGCTCCTGCTTGAGTTCGTTTATGTCCCGCAGAAGATGCGCCTCTTCGGGCAGGACGCCCGCGTTCTTCAGGACGGCGTAACCGGCGCGCAGCTCTTCGGGCGTGGAGAAGTATGCGTCGAGGTTTACGGGGCGGCCCGCGCCTTCGAGGTTCTCGAACTCGCCCTTTCGCATCGCCTCGCGAATCTTCTGCTCAACCAGTTTGTCGAACATATATGCATCACCTTTACAGTACCGCGAGCGGTAGCGAGCGGGTGTGTGCTGCGAAGTAAAACCCGCACCCTGAAACCGAGACCCGCTCGCTACCGCTCGCGGTACTGTACCTTACCGGGCGTCGAAGCTCACACCTTGTGCGTCTTCCAACGCCCCCGGCGGAAGACGACGGCGCTGACTACGGCGAGCGTCGAGAACGCTATCGTAACGGCGAGGAAGACTCCGTGCGGGCCTAAGTTGAAATAGATCGCGAGCACGTAGGCCAGAGGAATCTCCCAGAGCCAGAAGACGAAGAGGTTGATGACCGTCGGCGTCCAAGTGTCGCCCGCGCCGTTGAACGACTGCGTGATGACCATGCCGTATGCGTAGAAGAGGAAGCCGCACGCGACGATACGCAGGCAGTCAACGCCGTATGCGTAAACCGCAGGGTCTTGTGTGAAGAGGCGGACGATCTGCCCCGCGAAGATGATGAACAGAAGGCCCACGACGCCGAGGAAGCACATGTTGTAGAAGCCCGCCTTCCACACGGCCTGCTCCGCACGCTCGGGCTTGCCCGCGCCGAGAGCCTGCCCGACCATCGTCGCCGCGGCGTTCGACATGCCAAACGAAGGCAGGAGCGCGAACATGATGACGCGCATGCCGATGGTGTTGCCCGCGAGGGCGACGCTCCCGAAGCTTGCGTTTATGAGCGTCAGCCCGACCCAACTCGCCATGCCTATGAAGACTTGAAACGTCCCCATCCCCGAAAGCCGTAAGAGTCGCATCATGAGCGCGGGGTCGAGACGGAAGTGCTGCCACGTAAGGTTCACGCGCCCGCCGGGCTTGAGCAGACGCGAGAACGCGTAGAGAGCGCCCGTGCCGCGCCCGATTGTCGTCGCGACGGCTGCGCCCGTCACCCCAAGCTCAGGGAACGGGCCGAGGCCGAAGATGAGACACGGGCCGAGCAGGATGTTGATCGCGTTCGCGAACCAAAGCACGCGCATCGCAATCGCTGCGTCGCCCGCCCCTCGGAAGATCGCGTTGATGAGGAACAGCATCACGACCGACACGTTGCAGCCGAGCATCACGCGCGTGAAGTTGCTCCCCGTCTCTATCACGCCCGGCTCGGCTCCCATCGCCTTGAGCAACGTCGGCGCGAGCAGGACGCCTGCTATGCCGAGGACGGCGGAGACGATGAGTCCCAGAATGATGACCTGCGCCGCCGTGCGCGCCGCGCCTTCCGCGTCGCGCTCGCCCGTGCGCCGCGCGACCATCGCCGTCGCGCCGATGCTCAGGCCGATGGCGAGCGTGTAGACGATGGTCAGCATTGACTCGGTAAGGCCCACGGTTGCGACCGCGTCCTTGCCGAGCCGCCCCACGAAGAACACGTCAACGACGGCGAAGACGCTCTCCATCAACATCTCCAGAACCATCGGGATGGAGAGGAGCATGATGGCGCGACCGATTGAGCCGGACGTGTAGTCGTAGCTGGCGTGCGTCCCCCGAATCGCCTGGCGCACGGCGTCGAACAGGCCCGGCTCGCGGCCCTCGTTCGAGTCTTCGGGCGTCGGTTTCACAGTTTCCGTGGAATCGAGCATCGCTACTCTTCTTCGTATTCAGGATAAGCGCAGGGCGGTCGTCGTTTTTATACGCGGGCAAGCGCAGTTAGTTGCGGGCCACGCATGAGCGCGGACAGAGCCGCTAATAACGGCAAGCGGGCGCGCAGCGCGTCAGAGAAATTAACAGGGATGGACAGGATGAACAGGATAAAAAAACAATGCGGGCTTTGAGATTTGAAATCCCTAATCCTGTCTATCCTGTCCATCCCTGTTAATTTTTTTCCAGAGATAATCCGCTTGTTACTGCTCGCGGCTCTGCATCACGTTTTCATAAACGGCGCGCGAGATGTCCGCGATGAGCTTGTGCGCGCGCGCTTCTTCGGCGAGGCCTCGGACGAGGACGACGAGCACGTAAGGCTTGCGTCGGCCCGGCGGGAAGATAATGCCTGCGTCGTGATTGATCTTCGTGATCGAGCCGGTCTTGTGCGCGACGCGCGCGGCGGCGGGCACTCCGGCGGGGATGCCTTCGTTGAACTTCTGCGCGAGCAGAATGTCCGTCATCTCGCGCGAGGCCTCGCGCGAGACCGCGCGCCCCTCCGCAATCGCGCGCAGGAGTAAAGCCAAGTCGCGAGCCGTCGTCGTGTTGTTCATCCCCAGCTCGAAAGCCTTGCCGTCCTCCACGCCGCGCAGAACCTTCAAGTCGCGCGCGCCCATCCTCCGCATCAACTCCATCACGCGCGTCGCCGTCACGCGCTCGATGATGATGTTCGTGGCGAGGTTGCTGCTCTCCGTTATCATCAGACGCAAAAGCTCGCGCACCGTCTCCGTCCCGCCGATCTTTTTGTAGAGCGTCTGCTCCGAGTCGTCCGCGGGCGAGACGGAAAACGCGCTTCCGTCGGCGATTGATTTGAACTCGTTTTTGACCGGCACGGCCCCGTCCAGCTTGAGACGGCCTTCGCGCGCCTGCCTGTAGACCTCTAACATCACGGGCACCTTCATCGTGCTTGCGGCGTGGAAGCTGACAGTGGGGTTAATCATCACTTCGCGCCCCGACCCGAGGTCGCGGAAGGCGACGCCCACCGTCTCCGCGCCGCTCGCCGCCACGAGCGCGCGTATCTTCGCTTCAAGTTTTCCCTCGCCGCGCTTCGACTGCGCCGCGACGCGTGCGTGCGGGGCAAGCGCGCAGAGCAGCGCGGCCAGACACGAAATTACGCGAAGCTGTCGCCCGATGAACATCACGCCCACGTTGTACTATACTTGCCGACGCAAGCAAACTCCGCTGCCGGAGCGGGAACAATTTTCGAGAGGGTGATGAAAGATAAGAAACGATGAGCAACGAACAGACGAGAGAGTCGGCGACGCTCGCGGGCGGATGCTTCTGGTGTCTTGAGGCGGTCTTCAAAGACCTGCGCGGCGTCGAGAGCGTCGTGTCGGGCTACGCGGGCGGAGACGTGCCGAACCCGACGTACAGAGCCGTCTGCGAAGGCACGACCGGCCACGCCGAAGTCGTTCAGGTCACGTTCGAACCGCGCGCCGCCACTTTCCGCGAGCTGCTCGAAGTCTTCTTCACAATCCACGACCCGACGACGCTCAACCGACAGGGCGCGGACATAGGCACGCAGTACCGCTCCGCGATTTTTTATCACACACCCGAACAGCGCGAGACCGCCGAAGCCGTAATCGCCGAGCTGACGGCGGCCCGCGTCTGGGACGGTTCAATCGTCACCGAGGTCGTGCCGCTCACAGAGTTCTACCCGGCGGAGAGCTACCACCAGAACTACTTCGAGAACAACCCCGCGCAGCCCTACTGCCGCGCCGTCGTCGCCCCGAAGGTCTCCAAGTTCCGCAAGCTGTTTCTTGAGAAGCTGAAGGCGTGATTGTCTATAGACAGCGAGTAAAGAGTGTGATTAATTCAAGACCACATCTAACAATGCTGTCCGTTGATATTGGAGGTGTTTATTCTTAAAAAGCCGATAGTTCGTCTGACGCCCGAAGAGTATCTGGCCGCGGAGCGCAAAGCCGAAAACAAGAGCGAGTTGATTGACGGCGAAGTGGTCGCCATGAGCGGGGCCAGCCGTAGGCATAATTTAATCGCCGTCAACCTCACGCGCGAGATAAGCCTACAGCTAAAGGGCCGCCCCTGCGAAGCGTATGCGAGCGGCATGCGCGTGCGCGCTGCTTCCGCGAATCTATACACCTACCCGGACGTGTCGGCAGTTTGCGGCGAGCCGCAGTTTGAAGACGAGCACGCGGACACGCTGCTTAACCCGACGCTCATCGTCGAGGTGCTGTCCGAATCCACGGAGACGTTTGATCGCGGCAAAAAGTTCGACTCGTATCGCACAATCGAATCGCTGGCGGAATACCTGTTAGTCTCGCAGGGCGCATACAGAATCGAGCAACACACGAAGCAGGCCGACGGACGCTGGCTGCTTTCGGAGTATCGCTCGCTGCATGACGCGGTTGTGCTGTCCTCCATACAGTGCAAGCTCGCGCTCCGCGAGGTGTACGACAAGATCAAGCTGTCCTAATCCATTCGTATATTCCGCTGCCTGTGACGCCTCTGAAATTGTTGGAAGGGGTATGTGAAACAGAAGGATAATCAGACGATTGGAAGACATTAGATGCTCGCCTATTCGCAATGAGCGGACGTATAATTAGTTCCATGAAAATTAAAGTCGTGGTGCATGAAGCGGAAGAGGGCGGATACTGGGCCGAAGTGCCGGCCATTCCGGGATGCGCCACTCAGGGCGAGACGTTCGAGGAGCTACTCCAAAATCTCTACGAGGCCGTGGAGGGCTGCTTGTCCGTTGACATCGGAGACGTTTATGTCTAGCCAGCCGACAACTTACCTGACGCCCGAAGAGTATCTGGCCGTCGAGCGTAAATCCGAGTACAAGAGCGAGTACATTTACGGCGAGATGGTCGCCATGACCGGGGCCAGCCGGAGGCATAATTTAATCGCCTTCAACATCTCGATTGAATTAGGCCGACAGCTAAAGGGTCGCGCCTGCGAAGCGTACGCGAGCGACATGCGCGTGCGTGTTCCTTCCACACATCTGTACACATACCCCGACGTGGTTGTGGTTTACGGCGAGCCGCTGTTTGAAGACGAGCATGTGGACACGCTGCTAAACCCAACTCTCATCATCGAAGTCCTCTCTGAATCAACGGAGAGATACGACAGGGGCAAAAAGTTCGGCTTCTATCGCACAATCGAATCGCTGGCGGAATACCTGTTAGTGGCACAAGACGAATATCGAATCGAGCATTACGCGAAGCAGTCGGACGGGCGCTGGCTGCTCTCGGATTATCGTTCGGCGGACGATACGGTTGAAATGACTTCCATACAATGTAAGCTCGCGCTCCGCGAAGTGTACGACAAGGTTGTTTTGTCGTAAGAGTCAGAAACGCGAGCGTGAGCGAGCGTGTCTCCTTCATAAGAGACACGCTCGCTCACGCTCGCGTTTCTGACGGTGCGCGCTTACGAACGCGCGCGTTATCTGCCCTAACGGTCGGCGAGTTTGCCTCCGCCGTTCTGTAGCTCCTTGAGCAGTTCCTGCACGGCCATCTCAAGCTGCCGGTCGCGGCCCGCGATGTTGTCTTCGGGCGAGTTGTCCACGAGGATGTCGGGGCGCACGCCGTAGTTCTCCATGTTGGTCTGCCCTTTGTCGAAGAGGAAGACGCCCGTGCCCGGCGTCCTCACCGTCGAGCCGTCAATCAAAGAGTAGCTGCCCGTGCCGATGACCGCGCCCATCGTGGGAGTGCCGACGACCTTCCCCAGTCCGAGCGCGCGGAAGCCCGCCGGGAACATCTCCGCGTTCGACGCGGAGCGCCAGTTCTGCAAGACGATCTTCGGGCCGAAGAAGCCCGCGAACGGACGCGTCGTCGCCTCCGTTCCGCGCGGCTGCCAGACTTGATACTGTCGCTGCACGAGTAGCGCGAGTAGTTCCTGCTCGATGTTGCCTCCGCCGTTCCAGCGCTGGTCAATCACCATCGCCTCCTTGTTGCGGTACTCGCGCAGCTCCTTCTCGAAGCGGCGCAAAGAAGGCTGGTTCATCGCCTGTATGTGCAGGTAGCCGATGCGTCCGCCGGAGAGCTTGCTCACCATCTCGCGACGCTGCTTGACCCAACGCTCGTAGCGAAGCTGCGAGTAGTTGCCCATAGAGGTCGGCTCGATGCGCGTGCGCCAAGCGCCCTCTTCGCTCGCCTTGTCGTTGAACGTGACGGCGACCTTGCGGTTGAGACGGTAGTTCAGAAGCGACCAGTACTCGTCGCCCGACTTGACGGG
>DASQLL010000184.1:0-5137 GCA_035630035.1 Pyrinomonadaceae bacterium
CCCGCAGCCGCCGCGGCGACGTGCGTTCCGTGGCCGTAATAGTCTTTGTCGGGCTTGTTCTCGGTCGTGAAATCTTTTTTGAATTTCACGTGTCCCTCGAACGACCTGTGCGCGACATCTATTCCCGAATCAATGATGGCGATGCCGACGCCGAGGCCGTCGAGCGGCGCGCTGAGCGTAACGCCGAGCAGTCCGCTGATGAGTCCGCCGCCGCGGACGGCGTCGGTGCCGGTGGTGAGCGTGACGTGTCCGAGCGAGCGGACGGTTCTGTCGGGCGAGAGGTAGCTCGTCGCGCCGCTCGCGGCCAGCTCTTCGAGCGCGCCGGCGGGCACTTCGATGTGCATCGCGCCGAGCTGCGCCATGCGTGAGTTAATCTCGACGCCGTAGCGGCTGAAGAGCGACGCGAGCCGCGGGTTGTTAAGGTCTGCGGCCTGCACGATGACGCCGACGCGGTCGGTTGCACGCGCGCCCTCGGTCATCTGCCGGAGGTCGGGCGAGAGCTTATCGCCCGGCACTTGCGCGCCCGCGGTCTCGTCGCCGCGGCCACTGTCGGCTGAGGCGTCCGTCATCTCGACGGGCTGTAGGTGTTTGGCGAGGGCCGTGTCTTTGGCGATATGCTCGTCGTAGATGGCGCGCGTCGTCGCGCCGATGACGTGCAAGTCGCCGCGCTCGATAGATGCGCGCACGCCGTCGGAAGTATCGCGCGATGTGTACGAGCTGAGAAAGTGTCGGAAGTCTTCGGCGAAGAGGATGACGTGACCGCGCGCCGCCTCCGCGAGTACGGACTGAAAGAGCGCGACAAGCTCGTCGCTCGTCTTGGTCGCGGCCATGAGCGCGTCGCGGTCGAGAGAGAAGACGCGCGCGCCGCGAAGACGCGAAGGCACGCGGCCCTGTGCGACTCGCCGCGCGACGCCGCGAGCGACCGCAAGCGCCGCGCCCTCGCCTTCGTCGGCGAGCAGCACGGGGTTGTTCTTCGCTTCGAGGGAAAGAATCTCTATCGCCCTCTGAACGTCGGCGTCGAGGCCGGCGGCCTGCTCGAATCTGCCCGTCCGCGCCGGTTGCGTCAGGTCGCTTCCGTAGCGCGCGAGCAAGGGGTATTGAGCTTCAACGCGGGACGAAGGTGTCTGTCGGCCCGTTCGAGTTGCGCCGTCGGCGGACTGCGCGACGGCATGGCTCGTTGCCATACCGCTCACCAGCGTGGATGCCGCCAGCGAGAGTGCGATAAAGGAGCGAGAAAGAGTCGAGGGGGTTTTCGGCTTCATTGCTTTAATCTTGAACTTTATAAAGTTGCCGTCGGAGACGGGGAACTCGCGCGGCACATGCCGGGCCGAAACGGTAAAGGCGAGACACGTGCCATGTGCGCTGCCGCACCTGACCCTTCGGATTTGTAGGAGAAATGAAGACTTAGAAGCGGGAAGGTGTTAAACAGTCGGTCATCCTGAAGCGGACGAGTCAATCAGCGCGGCAGTGCATCAGTCATCCTGATTGCGGATTGCGGATTGCGGATTGCGGACTCGATGAGAGTAGTGCTGTTCCATGTAGCATTCCTTAACCACGTGGTAGACGTAGGTCGCGAGCAGACTTCAAGTTACCCAAAATTCGCAATCCGAAATCCGCATTCCGCAATCGGCATTACCATCGGCCAGTGAGAATAAACGGCGACCAGAAGAAGGGATGCGGTCGCTCGCGCATCTGCCGGAGCTGCGCGGCGCGTAGTGCGGCGGCGGGGCGACGGCTCGCGCGCAGGTGTGTGTAGAAGTCCGTCATCAACTCGGCGGTCGCCTCGTCGTCAACCGTCCAGAGGCTGAGCATGAGCGTCGCCGCCCCCGCGTAGAAAAATCCGCGCACAAGCCCGATCAACTCGTCGCCCGGCGCGACCGCGCTCACACCCGTCTCGCAGGCCGAGAGCGTGACTAGCCCCGCGCCCACGTCGAGCGTGTAAGCGTCGCGAACCGTGAGCCACCCGTCGCCGAGCTTGAGCGACGAGAAGAGAGGGCTGTCGGGACGGAACTGCCCGTGGCATGCGAGGTGTAGAACGTCCGCGCGGGGGGCGCGCTCGCGCAGCGCGTCGAGCGTAGCATCAACGCCGAGCAGCGCGTCCGACGCGGCGAAGAGCGGCGCGAGCGCGCGTATCTCGTCCAGCACGCGCGGCGTCTGCTCGTCGGCGACCCCTAAAAGCAGCGCGCGCTCGAACGCGCTTTCGGGCCGCGCGAGACATTGGCGCAGCACGCCCGCGCTCGGCGCGTAAGAGACCTCGCGCCGCTCGACGACGTAAGACGCGCCGTCGTGCAGCGCGTGGAACGGGACGTAGTGCAGCGCGCGGTGCGGCACGACGACGAGGCGTCGCTCGCCGAGACGCTCCTCTACGCGGCGCAGCAGAAGGTCATAGAGCGTTTGCAGGTGACGCCTAGCTCGCTCGCCCAGCGTCGCCATGTGCGAGCGCATACGCGCAGAGCCGTGGCGCAGCGATCCCATCTGAAAACGAAACTGCGCGAGAGCCTCGCCGACCGCCGCCTCGCTCGAAAGGTTGCGGACGACCTCGACGCTCTCGTCCGTCACGACGAACGCGAGCAATTCGCCGTCGAGACTCGTGTACTCGACGAGCGCGGCGTCGGGGCCGAGCGCGCGTTGGAGCGCGGGCACGTCGAGCGTTTCGGCGTGACCGAGCGCGCCGTCGTCGCCGCCGCGCTGCTGTAGCTGGCGCATGATTTCGAGCGTGCGCGTCTCGCGCTCTAGCACAGCGTCGTGCAGAGCCTGCATCGATTGCGCGTTGCGCGCCGACTCGTCGCCCGCGGGCCGGCTGATGCGGCTGTAGAACCAGTTCAACTCCTCGCGCAACTGTTCGAGCTGCGCGAACAGCTCGGCGTCGAACTCGTCGCGCGCGCGCGGACGGACGACCAGCGCGCCGCTCATCATCTCGGCGAGCGCGCGAGAGCGTGCGCGCTCCGCGTAACACAGAGCCTCGGCCACGCGCGCGCCTCCGGCGTCTTGAAGGCACAGTCGCACAAGCTCGTCGTAGGGCACGAGCTTGTCTGCGACGAAGGCCGTGCGGAACTCTTCAGCCGGGAGCGGCGCGCGCAAATCTTCGATGAGCGAGACGGAGCGCTTGAAAGACGCTTCGGCGCGCTCCGCATCGCCTCGCGCGGCTGCGAGCAGTCCGAGGCTTGTGTGGCAGCGCTCGGCTATCTGCGGGAGCGCCTGCTGCTCCGACTCTTTGAGCGTCGCGTCGAGGAGGATTTGCGCGAGTCGCTCCTGCCTTTGGGCGCGAGCGGCCTCGCCGCGCAGCCAGCGCGCAAGAAGCATACGCCGCCAAGTGCCCGCGCGCGCGAGCGGCGCTTCGGCCTGCGCGGCAAGCACGGCGGTCGAGGCGTAGTCGCCCTCGGCGAGGTGTAGCTGCGCCTCGGTGAGCGTGACGTAAGCCTCGCCGACCAGATTCCCTTCGGCGGCGTAGAGCGTGCGCGCCTGTTCGAGAAGCTGGTGCGCCTCGTCCATCGCGCCGCCCGCGAGCGCGGCGCGACCCGCCTGCGAGAGTGCGCGAGCCTGCTCGGCGCGCATGCCTAGCTCGGCGAAAGCCGGCGCGACGCGGCGGTAGACGGCGAGGGCTTCGGTCGCGAGGTTTAGTTCGAGGTACGCGTCGGCAAGCTCAAGCTCGGCGATGGCGGATTGATGGGGCATGCCGAGAGCCGTGTAGCGTCGGCGCGAGCGTTCGAGTAGATCGAGGGCGCGGTCGTAGCGCCCCTGAAAGAGCGCGAAGTTGCCCATGTTGCCTTCGATCTCGGCGAGCGTGGCCGTGAGGCCGGCGTCTTCTGCGTAGTCGAGAGCCTGCTGGTAGAGCTGCTGCGCCGCGCGGAAGCGGTGGAGCGCGACGTGTGTGTTTGCGAGGCAGTTGTCAATCTTCGCTAGCTGTAGCCGGTCGCCGACGGCTGCGAAATGCTCGCGCGCCTCGCGCTGAAACTGTTCGGCCTCGCGGTAGAGGTCGCGCCGGAAGTATATGTTGCCGATGTTGTTCTCGACCTTGCCGGCGGCGAGCAGGTCGCCGTGCTCGAGGAAGCGGTCGCGCGCGCGCAGCCCCGTCTCGATGGCTTCGTCGTAGCGACCGAGCATCGCGAGCGCGATGAGCTTGCTGACCTGCGTCGAGGCCGCCGTGTGCGGCTGGCACAAACTTTGGAATCGCGCCTCCGCGTCTTCAAGGCGGCGGACGGCCTGTTCCATGCGTCCCTCGACGAGCGCGGCGATGCCCGCGCCCCACTCGCGCAGCGCGGCGACTTCGGGCGAGTCGTTCGCCGAGGCCAATGTTTCGAGCGCGGCTGCGGCGGCCACGGCGCGCGGCGGGTCGCCGCTCCACGCCGAAAGGCAGATGTCCTTGAGCGTGTAGGCCAGCGACACGTCGGCGAGTGCGTGCTGCTCGCGCAGGAGCGATGCGCGCTCAGCCTCGCCTTCGGCAGAGACGAGGCGCGAAGCCAGTTCTGACCTATCCATCTTCGCAGATTACTTTCGGTTGAGTGTCTGAGTCGGAGCAACTCACCGCAGAGGCGCAGAGGACGCGGAGGGGGCGCAGAGACTTGAGTGACATTCAAGCCTCTGCGTTAACTCTGCGTCCTCTGCGCCTCTGCGGTGAATTAACCACCCGACGCTCGACTGCTAATTAATTCAGGCTCTCAAATCGAGTTCGGGAATCTCTATCTCCGTGTCGCCCAATCGCAGCCGGAGCGCGTAGCTGCCTTCGGGCACGGGCGGCAGCGTGAACTCACAGAGGTCGTTGAGCGCGGCGCTCGAACGGGCGGCTCGTCCGGCCTCGCCAAGCTCGACCTCGCCGCCCTCGCAGCGGCCCAACACCTGCCCGGAGACCGTCCAGCCTTCGCCGCCCGACGCGAGCCTGAGGTCAACGTCGAAGTCGCCCGCGCTGAAGAGAAGTTGTCGCACGGGGGCGCTCTGACCGGAACGCACACCGAAGGCGGGCGTGAGCGCATTGCTGTCGAAGGTGAGCGCGGCGACGATGCGGCGCAAGATGCTCGGCGCAGCCACAGCCGGCGCGCGCGCGCGGAACATCCCGATGGCGTTGAATATCGCGTCGCGCGGGGCGTCTTCCGACGTGTCGGCGCGCATAAGCTGCGTGACTCGACCGAGCTGCGCCGCC
>DASQLL010000185.1:0-2180 GCA_035630035.1 Pyrinomonadaceae bacterium
GGTGACAGGTGACAGGATAAAACCTGTTCTTACTTGTCACCTGTCACCCGTCACCTGTCACGGCTGTATCGGGTATCCAGAACCTCTGCCCGCCCGACTCGACTCGTCGGAGGCCGCGCGCGGGAAGCTCGCGTTCGCTGAGGCCGAGGTAAGTGAAGTGCGGCAGGTCGCTCAGCACGGTCTGAAACCAGCCGTGGCGCGACAGCACCGAGCGCACGCGCGCGTCCTCAAACTCCGATGCGTCGAAGGCGAGCATCGCGAGGTGCTGCGAAGCGCCGGGCGCGGCGACGGATTGCAGTATGCTCTTTTTCAAATCCTTGCTGAAGAAGAGGCCGTCGCGCTCAAGCTCAAGCACCGCCGCGACCTGATCGCGTAAGGATAGATGGCCGACGCGCACAGCCTCTTCCGTAGAGAGACGCCCCTGCGCGCACCAGTGGTCGAGCGCGGGGTCGCAGCGCGAGCGCCACAGCCGCAACGAGTCGTCGAACCCGCGCCGCCCGGCCTCGATGCCGCCGCGCGGTGTGATGTCGAGTCCGACGGCCCGCGCCTCTTCGCGCGCACTGAGCAGCGCTTTCATCGCCGCGGGTTGCAGTTCGACAATCACGCCGCCGAGGTCTTCTGACAGCCAACCGGCCTCGCGCTGGAAGCTCTCGACCTCCGACTCGCTCTCGAAGACGCACACGGGCGGAAGCATCACGCCTTCGGCGACGAACATCGCGCCGTACTCTTCGAGCACTCGGCGCGAGACCGAGTCGCTCGCGGGGCAGAAGCCGTCGAAGCTCACGCCGCATCGCGCGAGCGCGCGCCGGAGCGCGGCGTAGAAGGGCGCGCGGGCTGCGCGGTCGTCCGTCTTTGCGTCCTCAACCGACAAGTCTAAGCGTTCTCCTCTTCGGCACGATTTTAAATCGAACGCACATCAAAGCTGTAGTGGCCGGGCTTGTCCCAACGCGCGCCCGTGTGGTAACACGCTGGTCTGATTGTAAACGAACGCGGGCGTGCGTGGACAAGTCACGCCGCTACGGAATTCTCGCGGAAGGCGGACGGCGCAGGAAAGATGACTCAACTGGGGAAGTTTCAGGACGCGCTCGCGACCTATCGAAAGCACGGGTGGCGGCTCGCGCGCGTGCTGGCGCGCGGCGAGACGCTCGCGGAAATGCGCGCGACGAAAGTTGAAGTCGAAGCGGAAGGTGCGGGCGTCTTTGAAGGCGTCACGGTCACGGAGTCAACGGTTGATGCGATGTGGTTCACGCGCCCCTCGCATGAAGGGCGCGAGGCTTGGGAGCTGCGTTTAATTGGCGAGCCGCCCTACGCGCTCTTCGAGTTGTTCGAGCCGGACGAGGAGGAGGAGGATCGAGAGGACGTGCGCCGCGAGATGGAGGCGCGTCTGCGCGAGTACGCGGAGCCGGGCGGGTGAGGCGATTGCGGATTTCGGATTTCGGATTGCGGATTTCGGATTAGATGAAGGGCGCGCTGTTTCAAGTCACATGCGCTAACCGCGTGTCGGACACAGGTTGAGCGCAGAGTTCAAGTCGCACTAAATCCGCAATCCGAATTCCGCAATCGTTAGTCTCTGTTCCTACCCATCTTCACGGGAATCTCCATGCGCTGGCCGTCGCGCATCAGGATGATGTTGACGATGCCGTTTGGGATAGCTTCGTAGATGCGAAGACGCAGATCGCCCGGCGTGCGAATCTGTTTTTCGCCGAACTGGATGATGATGTCGCCCTGCTTCAACCCCGCGAGGTCGGCGGGGCGGTTACGGTTAACGTCGCCAATCTCGACGCCGTAGAGGTTCGTGTTCGGCAAGCGCACGCGCTCAAGGTCGTCAACGCCGAGGAAGGCTCTGCCTCCGGGCCGCGTGTCAATCGGGGCCATGCCTCGGAACTCGCCCTTGCCGATGGTCGTGAGCATAGTCTTCTTCGTCTCGCCGTCGTGGATGTAGATGACCTCGACGGGCTTACCCGGCGGCACACCTGCGAGAATCCTACGCATCGCGTCCTCGTCGCGCACCGTCTGGCCGTCGAAGCTCGTGATGATGTCGCCGCCGATTATCCCTGCGCGCTCAAGCGAAGTGTCAGGCCCCGAAAGCCCCGTGATGAAAGCGCCGCCGCCGTCCGCCGTGTTGAAGTCGTCAACCTCGTCGGGGATAGACGAGGTTGGCATGGCCGCCACGGTGCGCG
>DASQLL010000186.1:0-7728 GCA_035630035.1 Pyrinomonadaceae bacterium
CACAACCACCGCATCGTGCGCGCGACCAAAAACCGCTTCGGCGCGGCGAACGAGCTTGGCGTCTTCGAGATGACGGGCGCGGGGCTTGTGGCCGTTGCGAATCCTTCGGAGATGTTCTTGCAGGAGCGCCCGCTCGGCGTCGCAGGATCGGTGGTAACAGCGTGCATGGAGGGAACGCGCCCGATGCTCGTGGAGATTCAGGCGCTCGTCTCCGGGTCGAAGTTCAAGTATCCGACGCGCAACGCGCAGGGGTTTAACGCGAGCCGCATCGCGCTTCTCATCGCGGTGCTGCAAAAACGCGCGGGCCTTCATCTCGTCGAAGACGACATCTTCGTCAACGTCGCGGGCGGACACGAAGTTGACGAGCCTGCGGCAGACCTCGGCGTCATCGCAGCAATCGCGTCGAGCTTCAGGAATCTGCCGGTTGACGCGCACACGGCGGTCTTCGGCGAAGTGGGCCTGACGGGCGAGGTGCGCGGCGCGATGCAGGCTCAGGCGCGCGCGCGCGAGGCGCAGGCGCTCGGCTTCAAAAAGATCATCATGCCCGCCTCGAACACCGCGGGCCTAGAGCGTCTGCTCGGCCTTCGCGTCGTCGGCGTCCGCTCGGTCGAAGAGGCTCTGGACGAGCTTTTCTGACGGCCTCAACGCCCCGATTTTGCTCAAAAGTCGTCGGCGCACGCGCCCGAAAGCTTTTCGTGACTGGAAGGTTACGGGCGTGTTACTATCCAATCCGTCATGCGAACGAACACGGTTCTCATACGAATTGTCTTCATAGTTTTCCTCGCAGGGGCAGCCTACCGACTACAGCCCGTGCCGGGCCTTAGCTTGCCGGGCGGTCTCGACATCTCCGCGGCCCTCGCCTCCGCCATCGTCGCCTTCATCGTCGCCTCCGCCATCATCATTTTCGAGATACGCATCCAGCGCGCATCGCTCAAGACTCTGATAGGCGCGGCCATCGGCTCGATGCTGGGCATCGTCGGGGGCGTGCTGATCGGCTTCCTCGTCAGCTATCAAGAGGCCGGCGCAGTCCCGCCCAACACGAAGACGTTTTTGACGCTCGCGCTCGCGTTCATCATGGCCTACGTCGGCCTGATGGTCGGCGCGGCGAAGGGCGACTACCTTGAGCTGTCCGCCTTAGGCGGCATCTTCAGCGACAAGGCCACGCGGCGCGACGTTAAGATTCTCGACACGTCCGTCATCATTGACGGGCGCATCGCGGACGTGGCCGAGACGGGTTTTCTCTCAGGCACAATCGTCATCCCGCAGTTCGTTCTGCGTGAGCTGCAACAGGTGGCCGACTCGCCCGACTCCTCGAAGCGGCAGCGCGGTCGGCGCGGCCTCGACATGCTCAACCGCTTGCAGGGAAACCCGACGCTCGACATTCAAATCGTTGACACGGATTTCCCCGCCGTCAAGGAGGTTGATCTCAAGCTCCTTGAGTTGTCGAAGTCGCTCGACGGCGTCGTCGTCACGAACGACTTCAACCTCAACAAGGTGGCGCAGCTTCACGGCATACAGGTTCTGAACATCAACGAGCTTGCCAACTCCTTAAAGCCCGTCGTGCTGCCCGGCGAGGCGATGCGCGTCTTCATTCTGAAAGAGGGTAAGGAATACAATCAGGGCGTCGCATACCTCGACGACGGGACGATGGTCGTCGTTGACAACGCGCGCCGGATGATCGGCAAGAACGCAGACATCGCCGTGACGAGCGTCTTGCAGACGACCGCCGGCAAGATGATCTTCGGTCGGCTCTGGGAAGACGCAGAGAACGGCGTGCCGGGCGACTCGCGCGTGGCGAACGGAGGCCCCCGCCGCTCTTTCCAACGCGAGCAACGACAGACCACAGGCGCGCACCACCCGGTTCGCAGCGCGGAACAAGAGTAGTGAAAGCTCGTAAATCGTAAATCGTGAATCGTAAATAGAAATTGTCGCGCGCTCGACGCTGAAAGATATCGCTCAAGCCGTACAACTCTCAACATCTATTCACGATTTACGATTTACGATTTACGACTTTTATGAATGTCGCAATCGTCGTCGCCGCCGGTCGTGGCAGCCGCGCGGGCGGCGTGCAGGCCAAGCAGTTCCGGGAAATCTCCGGCATCCCAATCATCATTCACACGCTCAGCCGCTTCGAGCGTTGCTCGACGATTGAAGAGACGGTCGTCGTCCTGCCCGAAAGCGCGTTGGGCGAGTTTACGTCGGTAGCTTCGACGCACGGCCTACGCAAGCCTGCGCGTGCGGTCGCCGGCGGCGAGACGCGCGCCGAGTCTGTTTGGCGCGGACTGCAAACGCTCGACGAGACAGCAGTCGGCGTGGTCGCGGTTCACGACGGCGTGCGCCCTTTCGTGACGCCGGATGAGATTGATCTTGTCGTGCGCGAAGCGGAGACGAGCGGCGCGGCCATCCTCGCCGCGCCCTCGGTCGAAACAATAAAAGAGGCCGAAGGCGGCATCGTCCTTCGCACGCTCGACCGAAAAAAACTCTGGCAGGCGCAGACGCCGCAGTGCTTCCGTTACGATCTGCTGCGCCGCGCATACGAGCATGCGCTCGCCGACGGACTCGACGCGACCGATGACAGCGCGCTCGTCGAGCGTCTCGGCGCGCACGTCCGCATCATCGAAGGCGGCGCGCACAACATCAAGATAACCACTCCGCAAGACTTCGCGCTGGCGGAACTCATAGTTCAAAGTTCAAAGTTCAAGGTTCAAAGTTAGCAGCCTTCAACTTTGAACCTTGAACTTTGAACTTTGAACTATGTTCAGAATCGGAATCGGGCACGACACGCACCGCCTGTCGGAGGGCAGGCCGCTGATACTGGGCGGCGTGCGAATCGAGTCCGAGCGCGGGGCGGAAGGGCACTCGGACGCGGATGCCTTGTCGCACGCCATCACGGATGCCGTGCTGGGCGCGATGTGCGAAGGCGACCTCGGCGTTCATTTCCCAGACAAAGACCCGCGCTGGAAAGATGCCGACAGCCTGCAACTGCTCGCGCGCGTGATGTGGCTCGCGGGCGAGCGCGGCTACCGGATCATCAACGTGGACGCGACCGTGATGATCGAGCAGCCGCGCCTTCGTCCCTACATTCAGGAGATGCGCGAAAAGCTCTCGGAAGTTATGGGCGTCGAAATTGATTGCGTCAGCGTCAAGGCCAAGTCGGGCGAAGGACTCGACGCGGTGGGCGAGAGTCTGGCGGTTGCGGCACAGGCCGTTGTGATGCTCGAACGAACTTGAACTAGAGGCCAGAGGTCAGAGGTTGGAGGTCAGTAAAACAGAGCTGACCAACTGACCTCCGACCTCCGGCCTCCGAACTCTGGCTTTATGCGACCGCAAGACATCATTCGACAAAAGCGCGACGGCGGGGAACTCTCGCACGAAGAGGTCGCGTCGTTCGTGCGCGGCGTGGTCGCGGGCGAGTGGGCCGACTATCAGTCGTCCGCGCTTTTGATGGCCGTATACCTGAACGGCATGACGACGGGCGAGATGGAAGCCTTAACGCAGGCGATGCTCGATTCGGGCGAGGTTCTGGACTTCTCGGACATACACCTGCCGAAGGCCGACAAGCACTCGACGGGCGGAGTCGGCGACAAGACCTCGCTCGTCATCGCACCGCTCGCAGCCGCGTGCGGCGTCGCCGTGCCGATGATTTCGGGGCGCGGTCTGGGCCACACGGGCGGCACGCTCGACAAGCTCGAAGCCATTCCGGGGTATCGAGTGCATCTCGAACTCGGCGAGTTCAGAACAATCTTAGGGCGCGTGGGCTTCGCCATGATGGGGCAGACGGCGGAGATTGCGCCCGCCGATAAAAAACTCTACGCGCTGCGCGACGCGACCGAGACGGTCGAGTCAATCCCGCTCATCGTCGCCTCGATCATGTCGAAGAAACTCGCGGCGGGATTGGACGCGCTCGTGCTGGACGTTAAGACGGGAAGCGGCGCTTTCATGCGCGACGAGGGGCGTGCGCGCGCACTCGCACGCGCTCTCGTCCGCACGGGCCACTCGTGCGGCGTGCAGACCGAGGCGCTGCTGACCGACATGAGCCAGCCGCTCGGTTACGCGGTCGGGAACGCGAACGAGGTGCGCGAATGCGTAGAGGTCATGCGCGGCGACGCGGGCGAAGAAGCGCGCCCCGTGCGTGAGCTTTCGGTCGAGCTTGCGGCGCGCATGGTCGCGCTCGCGGGCGTCGAAGCCTCGCTCGAAAAAGCGCGCGAGCGCGTGGAGCGTGCGCTTGAGTCGGGCGACGCGCTCGAACGTTTCCGGCGCAACGTCGAGGAGCAGGGCGGCGATGCGCGCGTGTGCGACGACCCGTCGCGCCTCTCGGACTTGACGCTCGCGGAAGTAAGGGTAGAATCCGAGCACGCAGGTTTTGTAGTCGCGGTTGACGCGGCGGAGGTCGGTCGCGCGGTCGCATCAATCGGAGGCGGTCGCGCACGCGTCGAAGACCGTATAGACCCGGCGGTCGGCTTTCTCGCGCGCGCGCGCATCGGACAGGCCCTGAGCGCGGGCGAGCCGTTCGGACTGCTCTACTGCCGGAGCGAGTCGGACGTTGCGAGAGCCGTCGCGCGCATACGGGCCGCATACACCGTCGAGGACGAGCCGCCCCGGTACGTCCCCGAACTAATCAAGGAAGTAATCGCACAATGAAATTTCGTCTACTCCTTATCGCGGGTCTGGTGTGCGCGCTCCTGCTTGCGGGAACGTCTTGCAATCAGGAGATGACCGCCGAAGAGCGCGGCAAGGTTCGCGTCGGCATCGTCTTCGACATCGGCGGCAAGGACGACCGCTCGTTCAACGCCGCCGCTTGGGAGGGCGTCAAGCGCGCCGCGGAGGATTTTCCAATCGTGCTGCGCGACGTAGAGCCGGGCAACCCGACCTCGATTGAGCCTGCGATGCGCGCCTTCGCCGAGCGCGGCTACGACCTCATCATCGGCGTCGGCTTCGCGCAGGCTCCCATCATGGACGTTGTGGCGAAGGACTATCCGAACATCCAGTTCGCAATCATTGACGGCGCGAGCAACCTGCCTAACGTCGCCTCGCTCGTCTTCAAAGAGCATGAAGGCTCTTACCTCGTCGGCATGATCGCCGCGCGCACCTCGAAGACGGGCGTGCTCGGCTTCATCGGCGGCATGGACATCCCGCTCATACACAAATTCGAGACCGGCTACGAGGAGGGCGCGAAGGCTGTCAACCCGAACGTGCGCGTAATAGACAACTACGTCGGCGTCAGCGATTCCGCTTGGAACAACCCCGGCAAGGGCAAGGAACTCGCGCTCGCGCAGATAGGCAAAGGCGCGGACGTGATATTCACCGCCGCCGGCAACTCCGGCCTCGGCGCGTTCGACGCCGTCGAGCAGGCCGGCAAAGACGCGGAGGGGCGCGCGACCAAGTTCGTCATCGGCGTTGACTCGAACCAGAACATGGTCAAGCCCGGCTTCGTCCTGACCAGCATGGTCAAGCGCGTTGACAACGCCGTCTACCAGATCGTCTCCGATGTTGTGAACAAACAGTTCAAGGGCGGCTTCCACATCTACGGCCTTGAGGCCGACGGCGTCGCCTACGCCATGGACGACAACAACAAGATGCTCATCCCGCCGGACGTGATCCAACAGGCCGAAGAGGCCAAGCAGAAAATCATCGCCGGTCAGATCAAAGTCACGGACGCGATGGCGAAATGAAAGGGTTCTGGGTGTTAGGTATTGGGTGATGGTTTCTGAGTTTATGCTTTAATGGCTGCGTGTTGACCATGCAGGTAAAAAGTTATCGGGACTTAAGAGTGTGGCAAGCGGCAATGGAGTTGGTTGAAAAGGTCTACTCTCTAACGCGGGACTTCCCGAAGTATGAGACTTATGCCTTATCCAGCCAGATGCAGCGCGCGACTGTCTCGATTCCTTCCAATATCGCGGAAGGCCATGCGCGAGAACACATCAAAGAATATCTTCATCACCTGTCAATGGCTCAAGGGTGTTTAGCGGAATTAGAAACTCAACTGGAGATTGCCGCGCGTCTGGGTTATTTTTCGCGGGAGCAATTCAACCAAACCTTTGATTGTACGCAGGCGCTTGGGCGACAACTTCGCGCCTTAAGAAATTCTCTGGGAAGAACATTGAATAACCCAGCA
The DNA here is from genome assembly GCA_035630035.1 of Pyrinomonadaceae bacterium. Lineage (GTDB taxonomy): Bacteria > Acidobacteriota > Blastocatellia > Pyrinomonadales > Pyrinomonadaceae > QHXN01. The sequence goes on from DASQLL010000186.1 coordinate 6,116, forward strand.
CCTAGCACCTAAAACCCAAAACCCATACATGCTTGAACTCAGAGAAATAACCAAACGCTTCGGCGACGTGCTGGCGAACGACCACATCAACATACGTGTCGAGACGGGGACGATTCACGCCATCGTGGGCGAGAACGGGGCGGGAAAGTCTACGGCGATGCGTATCGCCTACGGCTTCTACACGCCCGACTCCGGCGAGATCGTCGTCGAAGGCCAGCCGCGCAGCATTCAGACGCCGCACGACGCAATCGCGCTCGGCATAGGGATGGTTCACCAGCACTTCATGCTCGTGGACACAATGACCGTCGCGGAGAACATCGTGCTGGGCGCGGAGCCGGGGTCGGCTGCCGCGATTGATATGCGACGGGCGGCGGACGAGATTCGCGCCCTCTCGAACGAGTTCAGGCTCGCGGTTGACCCCAGCGCGCTCGTCGCAGACCTCTCGGTCGGCCAGCAGCAGCGCGTCGAACTGCTCAAGGCGCTCTACCGCCGCGCGCGGCTTCTGATACTCGACGAGCCGACCGCCGTGCTGACGCCGCAGGAAGTGGAAGAGTTCTTCGCCATACTCCGGCGCATGCGCGAGCAGGGCAAGACCGTCGTCATCATCACGCACAAGCTCTCGGAGGTGCTGGCAATCTCGGACGACGTGACGGTGATGCGCGACGGGCGCGTGGTGGGCGGCGTGAAGACCGCCGAGACGAACGCGGCGGAGCTTGCGCGCATGATGGTCGGGCGCGACGTGCTGCTACGCGTGGACAAGCCGGACGCTAACGCGGGCCAAACGGTTCTGAGCGTGAAGGGACTTTCGGTCGCCGTTGCGGGCGGCGAGCGCGGGCTTCGGGACGTTTCGTTCGACGTGCGCGCGGGCGAGATCGTCGGCGTCGCGGGCGTCGAAGGCAACGGGCAGACGGAGCTTATAGAGGCGCTGGCCGGACTCGTCACGCCGTCGAACCTGAGCGGCTCGGTCGAGTTCGAGGGGCGCGACATCACGCGTGCGAACGCGCGAGAGCGTTTCGAGATGGGTCTGGCGCACGTGCCGGAAGACCGCCACCGTCGGGGCTTGCTGCTCGACTTCGACCTCGCGGAAAACTCAATCCTCGGCGTCCATTATCGCAAGCCCGCCGTCTCGGTCGGCCCGATGCTCGACATCGCGGGCATACGCGAGCGCGCGCTTGAGCTCATACGCGACTTCGACGTGCGCCCCGCGAACCCAGACCTTCCGGCACGCGCGCTTTCAGGCGGCAACCAGCAGAAGCTAATCATCGGGCGCGAGTTCGGCCTTCGGCCAAAACTCATGCTCGTCTCGCAGCCCACGCGCGGCGTTGACATCGGCGCGATTGAGTTCATACACCGAAAGCTCGTCGCCCTGCGCGACGAGGGCTGCGCCATCCTTCTCGTCTCCGCCGAACTGGAAGAGGTAACGTCACTCGCCGACCGCCTGCTCGTCATCTACCACGGTCGCATCGTCGGCGAGGTTGATCCGAAGCGGGCGACGCACGAAGAGATCGGACTGCTGATGACCGGTGGCAAACATTGATTGGATGAAAACGCTTTCTTGCCGGCCTTACAAATGAGCGGAGACCTAAAACGACGCAGAGGAAGTTGGCCTAGAG
>DASQLL010000187.1:0-2736 GCA_035630035.1 Pyrinomonadaceae bacterium
CGCGCCGGTCTTGGGTTCGGCGAGCGCGATGACGCAGACGAAGCGCGCGCGGCGCTCGTCGTCGCCGGTGGCCGCAAGCTCGCCGAGAAGTCTCGCCATCCTCTCTGCGTAAGTTGCCTGAGTCCCGGCGTAGCGCGCGGAGTAGACGCCGGGTGCGCCGTCGAGCGCGTCAACGGCAAGGCCGGAGTCGTCGGACAAAGTCAGTAGGCCGCTATGCGTCGAGTAGTGAAGGGCTTTGATGGTTGCGTTCTCCGCGAACGTCTTTCCGGTCTCTTCGGCTTCGGTGATGTCTGGAAAATCGGAGAGCAAGCGCAGGCGCAACGGCGCGTCCGCAAGCAGCAGCGACAGCTCGCGGACTTTGCCTGCGTTGCCCGTCGCGACTAAAAGCTCTGTAAGTTCGTTCATCCTTCTTTCCACGCATCGCTTCTATCGCGACTCGCAGCGGTTTCTTCAAATTAAGTTGGCGGCGAAATCAAATACTTTGCCCGCCGGGGCTTTTCACGTTTAGAATCAACTGGCGCGCGCTCTTTGGCGCTCGCGTCTTCGACGATTCAGACGAAACTTTAGTTCCATTCCAGAAGCTTCCCGCGCGATACGACACGGGCGGGAAGGGCACAGACACGGGGCGCGCACACGATTGGAAGAACAAGCCCGACAGAGAACGCCAACTGAGGAATTCCCACCCGCGCGCGAGCTTGCCATCTGGCTGCGCGCCCTACAGAGTTTCTTCAATCAGGCCAACCACCCGTTCGCAGACGCGGAGCGCGCCGAAATCTCTTCGCGCAATTTCAGATGCGAAACGCAGGTCGTGCGCGACACGCTTCTGCGCTGCCTGCAACTGCTCGGAAGCGTCGAGCGCGGCGAGTCTCTGCCAGCCTCGCCGGACGCGGGGGACGAAGCGGATGCCGCGCGTTCGTCGTCATTTACGCGCGCCGACTTATCGGGCCTTGCCGACGTGAAGGACTCGCTCGGCGAACTGTCGGAGGCTCTCAAGGATGTCTGCAAGCTCGTCGAGGCTCTGCTCGAATCGGCGTCCGTCGGCTTCGGGGGCTGGTCTGGCTTGGGCCGCGTCCTTGAGCGCGAGCTAAGACGTTCGGAGGTCGCCGGCATAATCATCATGTCGGTGAGCGCGGGCGGCCCGCCGAGATCGCAGGATTCGCTCGTCGCGCTCGCGCGCAGGATCGCGCCCGACGAGTTGGGCGAAGATATGTCGGAGGTCTTCGACGCCTTCGCGCGCCTGCTCGGACTGCTGCGCTTCATCGAAATCTCTTTGGCGAGCGACGCGCAGCTCAAGCGCATGCTCCCGGTCTTCACGCTCATTAACGAAGAGACTCGCGCGCTGCTCGACTTCATCGAAGGGCGCGCGCTGAGCGTAGAAGGGCTTGAGAGAGAGACGCGAGAAATCCTCGACGGCACGGCCTATGCTATTGGAATGGAGCTGCGAAAAGCCTTCGAGTACGAGCTGGCGGGTTTCTGCTCGCTGCGCCAGCCCCCGCAACTGTTCGCCAAGGTCGAGTCGGCCTCCGGCCTTCTGCGCGACTGTTACCAGCAGTCGGTCGTCGCCCTCGCGCAGCACTTCGACCCGACAACGGACGGCGGGCAGCTTTTCCCGTCCTTCCAGACCAAGCTCGATCAATCTCTTACACTCAGGCGCGACCTCTGGGCGCTCGTCAATCTCGTCAGGCATGCTTCCGCCGAAGGTGACTCGTCCGAGCATTCGCTGCTGCTTGGACACTTCGGCGCATTCTCCGAGGGCAGCCAGCGTTTCCTTATGTATAAAGACTGGGAGCCGTTCGAGCATTTCGTCGAAGAGGTCGAATCGGCGCGCGCACCGGGCGAGCTGTCGCAGGCGCTCCACCGGTTCGAGGCGTTCCTTGAGACGCTGTTCGGACAGGTCAACATGCGCGCCGTCCTCGCCGAATATCCTTTCGACCCTCACGCCGAAGCGACATAGATCAACTCAACGCGGCGCGAAGCGCATGACGATCTCGCCGAACAGACCGAACGAGGAGCGCGTCTTCTTCTCGAATCCTCCCTCGACCAGCCGCGTCTCGCTGACGCTGTAAGCGCGTCTCGCAAGTGCGGCTTCGAGTGCGCCCGGGTTGGCGCGCGCGTGGCCGGAGTCGCCGCTTCGCGCGAAATAGGGAAGCACCGAACGAGCAGAGTCGCGGTCGTCGGTCAGAGTCCGCGCAATCGCGCTCTCGTCGAACAACCCTCGCGCCGATGCTTTGAAGGCGTCGGCGTTTTTTAGCGTCCGGCCCTCAGAGCGCGCCACGATGCATGCGCGCACGTCATCCTCCGCGCCCATGAGCAGATAATCGCCGACGAAGCTCGCGGCACCGAGTTCCTCGTCGGATGATATAAGCAGCTCGACATCCCCGACGCGCTCCGTGCGCGCCCCACGTCCGAGGTGCGCTCGCGTCTGTCGCAGCAACGCCTCGCGGTCGAGCACGGACGCGACGAGAATCTTCCGCTCGCTCGTAGCTTCGAGCCTCGCCGTCCAGACCTCCGGCCCGCACGCGCGCAGGAACTCTTTCGGCTGCTCGACGCCGTAAGGCTTGAGCAGGGCCTCAAGCGCCAGCGTGATGATCGTCGCGCGCGACACGTCAACCTGCGACGAGAGCGCCGCGCCCAAGCCTCGCCACGCGACTTCGGGGCTGCGAAAGCTGTAGCGCGAAACCTGATAGACATCCCGCGGGAACATCTCCGCGCCGGACTCCGCGCCCGCGCCCGTTG
>DASQLL010000188.1:0-4172 GCA_035630035.1 Pyrinomonadaceae bacterium
CTCGACGGCGGCATGGTTGACGACTTCATTGACCGCTACCACGGTCGTAAGCCCATTGAGTATCTCACGCCTGAAATGGAAACCATTCTCGGCAACACGTATGGCGTATGCGTGACCGGAGACACGCTGGTTCATGATGCCGACACAGGCGAGCGCGTGCGTATAGACGCGCTTGAGTTTCGCGCCGGACGCTTCTACGTTCAGGGCGTTGACGAAGAACTGAGGCCGCGCCGCGCGCTGATGTCGCATTGGGTCTCGAATGGCCTGCGCGAAGTCGTCGAGGTAAAACTCCGCAACGGCGCGCGCGTCAGACTAACACCCGACCATAAAGTCCTTACCGAAAACGGCTGGCGAAAAGTCGGCGAGTTGCAGGCGGGGGATGCGATTGCCGCGCCGCGTCGCCTGTTCGTTGCAAAGGAAGAAGAATATGACCGAGACAAGCTCCGCGCGCTTGCTTACTTGCTGAGCGACGGTTCTTTGAGTTCCACCGGCTCCACGGCAGACTTCGTCTCCAAGGATGCGGCCTTGATTGAAGAGTATCAAACGAGCGTACAGCGCGGGTTTGAGCGCACGACGACCAGCACGCTCGAACAGGTGCGTGGCGTCACGCGGGTAATGGCGAAGGGTGTAGACAAGACGCACTATCACGAGGCCAATGCGGTCGTTCGGTTGCTGCGCGAGTTGGGTCTGAAATCCATGCGCGGCGGTTGCCGCTCGGATGAAAAGTTCGTCCCCGAATTCGTCTTCGGCCTGACGTGTGACAGCATCGCTTTCTTCCTTGCCTCGCTGTGGGATTGCGACGGACACGTCGGCGCGCGCCTCTGTCACTACAAAACGATCTCACCTCGTCTCGCCCTCGACGTTCAAACTCTGCTCCTGCGTCTGGGTATACATTCAAGCGTCTACGAGTCGAGCTATTACAGCAACAGGCGTGGGCGCAACACCGCGGCTTATCAGGTGACGGTTTACAACCTTAAAGCGTTCGGCGAATGGATCGCGCCGCACCTCGTCACTAAAGCGATGCGCCGCACGGAGACTTCAGATCGCGGCGAGACCCGCGATGCAGTGTCGCGCTCCATCCTGATGGAAGAGATGGCGCGCGTCTGGCACGGCTCGGGCCGCGCTCTGATGAGTGAGTGCGGCGTGGACAGGCAACATTTCCTGCCCGGCGCACAGCGCAAGGCGCGCATCAACGCAGCCACGGCGGGCAAACTGGCCCAGCGCTTTACCCTGCCGCGCACGGCGCGCAATCTTAACGTGCGTTGGGAAGAGATTGTCGAGCTCAGTCCGGCGGGCGTCGAGCAGGTGTACGACATTACAGTGGAGGGCATACACAATTTCGTAGGCAACAACATCATCCTCCACAACTGCGTCTATCAGGAACAGATCATGCAGCTCGCGCAGAAGCTCGGCGGCTACTCTCTGGGCGAGGCCGACCTGATGCGGCGCGCGATGGGCAAGAAGAATCGCGAGGAGATGGCCGTCCACGAAGAGAAGTTCATCGCGGGCTGCGTCAAGAACAAAATCCATAAGAAGAAGGCGCGCGAGATATTCCGCCTCATGGCGCAGTTCGCCGACTACGGCTTCAACCGCTGCCTGACAGGTGACTCCAAAGTGGTTGATGCAGACACAGGCGAATTGGTTTCAATCAAAGATATAGCCGAAGGGCATGCCGGCATCGCACGGACGTTCAGTTTCGACGGCGAGCGTGTGTTCGTCAACGAGATAGTCGAGGCGTTCGAGACGGGCGAAAAGGAAGTAGTTGAGATCGAAACGGAAGATGGGCAAAGAGTGCGCTGCACGCTCGATCATAAATTCTACACGGACGAAGGCTACCTACCCCTCAGAGAGATAATCGAGAAGGGGCTTGAGATTAACTTCTCGCAGGAGGTCGAAGAGTATGCCGCATGCCGCGTGGAATAAACGGCTGACGCCGGAGGTCGAGAATTTCATCGTCGAGAAGTATAAGGGCGGCTTGAGCGCGAGCGAGATTTTGAAGTCTATCCCGTTCAAGACGAGGAAGACCGTCTACGACGTTCTCGAAAAGCACGGAGTCCCGAAGCGGTGCGGGGTCGCAGACTACAAAACCTGCGATGAAGCGGCATTCGCCGTTATTGATTCCCCGGTGAAAGCTTACTGGCTCGGCTTGCTTATCAGCGACGGCTACGTGATAGACGGAGGGCCGGGCCGAACTCCGCAAGTAGGATTGCAAATGACGGACTGCGAGGCGTTGGAAGGCTTTAGACGATTTCTCGGCCTGAAGAACCCTGTCCTTCGCATTGAGCCTAGGGGCGAGCGTCATCAGCCAATGTATCGTGTGATCTGTCATTCGCGCCGCATGGCGAGCGACCTGGCGCGTCTCGGTGTCATACCGCGCAAGAGTCTGCATACTTACCTGCCTATCTTGTCAGAGGATTTAATGCCCCACCTTATGCGAGGTTTGTTCGACGGGGATGGGACTGTGAGCAGGCGAACCGACGGAGAGATTATTGTCGGCTTTTGCGGCAGCGAGCGACTAGTCGCGGAAGTGCGGATATGGCTGATCTGCCGGCTCGGCATCTCAGACAACCGTGTGCATGAGAACGGATCAATCCGTTATGTTCAGTGGTCACACAGGAAGGACGTGCGGCAAATAGCGCAATATCTTTACCGCGAAGCCGAGCAGTATCTGGAGAGAAAGTTCGCGCTGCTTCGAGAGTGTCTATGAAAGTAAAGAAGACAAGAATCGTTCGCGTGACGCCGGTCGGGGTTGAAAAGACCTACAACATGACCATGCGCGGGCCGCACCATAATTATTTCGTCAACGGCATCCTGACGGCGAACAGCCACTCCGTAGCCTACGCGCACGTCGCCTACCAGACCGCGTATTTGAAGGCGCACTACCCGGAGCATTTCTACGCGGCGGTGATGACGAACGTGACGGACGACGCGGCGAAGATTTTCAAGTACGCGTCGGAGCTGCGCGCGCAGGGCATCAAGATGCTGCCGCCCGACGTGAACCAGTCGGGGCCGGGCTTTACGCCCGTCGAGCGCGCGGTGCGTTACGGCCTGTCCGCGATCAAGGGCATCGGCCAGACGGCTGTCGCCGCGATAATCGAGGCGCGCAAGGAGCGACACTTTCGCTCGCTCTTCGACTTCGCGGAGCGCGTCGGCGAGAAAGGCTCCGGCAAGCGCGTCATGGAAAGTTTGGTGTGCGCGGGCGCGTTCGACTCGTTGAAGCCCGAAGGCGATAGCTTGCACAGTTGGCGCGCGCGCCTGTTCGCGTGCGTTGACAAGGCTCTGGAGCGCAAGGCGCGCACGAAGCGCGACCGCGACAGCAAGCAGGTAGACATGTTCGGCTTCGCGGCTACGGGCGAGGGCGATGCGGAAGAGCCGCCGCTCCCCGCGGGCGACGTGCAGCCGTGGACGCACAAAGACCTTCTCGCGCGCGAGAAGGCGGGTGTCGGCTTCTACGTCTCAGGCCACCCGCTCGAAGACTTCATCGAGAAGATCGAGCTTCTGAACTGCTGCCCCATCGCGGAGCTTGGGACGATTGAGCCGAACACGCGCGTGCGCGTCGTGGGCGTCGTCTCGGACATAAACATTCGCAACACGAAGAAGGGCGACCGCTACGCCTTCTTCCGTCTCGAAGACCTTTCGGGCACGTCCGTCAAGGGCGTCTTGTGGCCCGAAGCGTTCAAGACGAAGGGCGGAGACGCCGCGAACGACGCGCTCGTCGTCGCCGCCGGACGCTGCGAGGGCGGCGAAGGCACGCTCACGCTCGTGTGCGATGAAGTGACCGCGCTCGAAAAAGCGCGCACGCCGCTGAACGCCGCGCGCGGCGGCTATCAAACGGGCCGGCTGCGCGCAAACGCCTTAATCATCGAGTTCCCTTCCTGCGACGACGCGATGCGCCTCGGCGATCAGGTGTCGCAGACGCTGCTCGCGCACCCCGGCGACTGCGAAGTCTTCATAGACCTGCACCTCTCGGACGAGAACCTGACGGTGCGCGCCAAGACCGCGCAGTTCGCGCGCGTCGCGCCGAACAAGCTCTTGCAGGAACAGCTCGTCGCCGCGGGCGTAAGCGTGCGTTGGGTGGAGTGAAGAGAGGAGAGCTATAACGAAGCGCGCTGTCGTCGTCGGCGAGAGAGTATACCTTCGCGCGCCGACGCGTCGCGACCGCGAAGAGTTCA
>DASQLL010000189.1:0-2560 GCA_035630035.1 Pyrinomonadaceae bacterium
GCGCGCGACGCCGCAGGAGTTGAACCGCTTCCCGGCTGAAAGGGTCTTCGCCGAGGCGACGCGCCTGCTCGCGGGCGGCGGGCCAGAGGACTTCAGGCAAAGCGTCGCAAAGTATGAGGAGGCGCTCGCGCTCTTCGGCGCGCTCGGCGACTACCGCAGCCAGATAACGACGCTTCTGACCATCGCCTCCGTCAGCCGCGCTCTCGGCGAAGGCGTGCAGGCCCTTCGCTACTACAACGACGCGCTCGCGCTTCTGCGCGATTCGACCTACACCGTGCAGGAGGCGCGGACGCTCGCCGACATCGCGCTGGTTTACTACTCGCTCGGCGACCGCGAGCAGGCGCTCACGAACTTCCGCCAAGCGCTCGCGCTCTTCCACGCCGCGGGCGATAAGCGCACCGCCGGTTACACGCTCAACAACGTCGCACACGTCTACGACGGGCGCGGCGAGGAGCGCGACGCGCTCGCCAATTATCAAAGGGCGCTCGCGCTCTTCCGCGCCGCGGGCGACAGGCGCGGCGAAGCCGTCGCGCTCAACAACATCGGACTGGTCTACGACGCGCTGGGCGAGAAGGCGGAGGCGCGGCAGTCCTTCAAGCAGGCGCTCGCGGTCTTCGAGGCGGTGGGCGACTGCCGGGAGATCGGCTCCGCGCTCTCGAACCTCGCCGCCGACGCGCTTGAGTCCGGCGACCGGCAGAAGGCGCTCGAATACCTCGATCAGGCGCTCGGCATACAGCGCGCCGCGGGCGACCGCGAGGGCGAGGCAAAGACGCTCAACAACATAGGCTTCGTCCACCACTCCTTCGGCGACGAGGTGAAAGCCTTCGAGCATTTCAGCCGCGCGCTCGCCGTGAGCCGCGAGGCGCGCGACCGCAAGACCGAGGGCGACACGCTCGGCAACATGATGTTCGCTTCGCGCTCGCTCGCGCGCACCGCGCCGGCGATCTTCTACGGCAAGGGCGCGGTCACGGCCTACCAGGAGATTCGCGCCTCGATGCCGCCGCTCGACAAAGAGGCGCAGAAGAGTTTCCTCAAGCCGCGCGAAGTCACCTACCGACAGCTTGCCGACCTGCTCATCTCCGAAGGGCGGCTTCCCGAAGCGCAGCAGGTCGTCGGCTTCCTGAAGGAGGAAGAATATTTCCAGTTCGTGCGCCGCGATGGCCGCGGCTCTACGACCCGTGCCGCCTCGCTCACGCCCGAAGAGGCGGCGTTCGAGAAACGCTACCAAGAGATCGCCGACCAGATCACTACGCTCGGCAGGCGGCGCGCGGAGCTTATGGAAAAGTCCGCGCGCACGCCCGACGAAGACAAGCAACTGATGCAGCTCGACACGGAACTCCTCGTCGCCAGCCGGGCTTTCCAGAACTTCCTCGACCGGCTCGCGGACGAGCTAGGCAACAACAAACAAGCGGCGAGGGTTGAACAGGTACGAGAGTCGCAGGGGCTGATGGAAGACCTGCGCGAGCTTGGGTCGGGCCTTGTCGCGCTCTACGCGCTCGTCGGTGAAGAGAAGTACAGCGTCATCCTCATCACGCCCGACGTGCAGGTGGCGCGCGAGTACGCGATCAAAGCGACCGACCTCAACAAGAAGATCGCGGCATTCCGCGACGCGCTTCAGAACCCGTCTTCAGACCCGCGCCCGCTGGCGCAGGAGCTTTATCGAATCATCGTCGGCCCCGTGGCGAAACATTTGGAGCAGGCGAAAGCCGAGACCTTGATGTGGTCACTCGACGGCGCGCTGCGCTACGTGCCGGTGGCGGCGCTGCACGACGGCGAGCGATACATGGTCGAACGCTATCGCAACGTCGTCTTCACCCCGGCCTCCGTGGCGCGACTGAAGGACGAGCCGACCGCGCAGTGGCACGCGCTAGGCTTCGGCGTGTCGAAGGCTCACGGCGGCTTCGCGGCTCTGCCTTCGGTGCCGGATGAGCTGCGCGGCGTCATCCGCGACGAAGGCGCGAGCGCGGCACGCGGCGTTCTGCCCGGCAAGATCGCGCTCGACGAGGCGTTCACCGCCGACTCATTCAAGTCGGGCCTGCGGCAACGCTTACCGCTCGTGCACGTGGCGAGCCACTTCCAGTTCGAGCCGGGCAATGAGACGGACTCCTACCTGCTCATGGGTGACGGCAGCCGCCTCTCGCTCGCGCAGATCAAGATCGCGCCGAACCTTTTCGGCGGCGTCGAGCTTCTGACGCTCTCGGCGTGCAACACTGCGACGGGGGGCGGAGGCGGAGGCGACGGCAAGGAGGTCGAGGGCTTCGCCGTGCTAGCGCAAAGACAGGGAGCGAAGGCGGTCGTGGCGAGCCTCTGGCCCGTTGCGGACGCGAGCACGCGCTTGCTCATGCAGGAGTTCTATCGCTTGCGCGGCGAGGGCGAAGGGATGTCGAAGGCTGAGGCTCTCAGACAAGCGCAGCTCGAACTGCTGCGCGGCGACATCGGCCTGACGACCGGCGCGCAACGCAGCACGGGCCAGAGCGCCGCCGACTCCCGCCGCGGCCTCTCGTTAGGCCAACACCTCGGCGGAAAATCCCCTTACTCACACCCATACTTCTGGGCGCCC
>DASQLL010000190.1:0-12193 GCA_035630035.1 Pyrinomonadaceae bacterium
ACGAGGCGAACCTCGCGGACGCGGGCGAAGTGGCGCGCTCGCTTTCGGAGCTTACGTCGAGCGCGGGACTCGCGCGACGCCGCCGCTGGTCGGTCGCGCTGCCCGAAGCCTCAACGCGCACCTCGATCATTACGATGGAGACGCAGCCGGCCACGCGCGCCGAGGGCGAAGAGATGCTGCGCTGGAAGACCGAGCGCGCACTGGGCGCTCCGCTCGACGAGATGCGCGTCTCGCGCGAGCGCTTGCAGTCCGACTCTCAAGGTCGCGCGCGCTACCTCGTCAGCGCGGTGCGACTCTCTGTGCTTGCCGAGTACGAACAGGTGTTCGCCGGGCTGGGCTGGCACACAGGACTCATCCTGCCGCGCCACATGGGCGAGGCTTGGTGGCTGATGCGCGACGGCGACACAGGAAGCGCGGACTCGCTCCTCGTCAGCTCGCACGCCGAAGGCTTCACCGCCGTCATCCTGCGCGCAGGGCAACCGCTGTTCGTCCGCGCCGTCTCGTGCGACAGGGAAGACCTTTCGGACGAGCTGTTTCGATTCCTGCTCTTTTACCGCGACCGCAACACCGTGCCCGCCGCCGAGGGCGAGACCGTGTCGCCGACTGCGCCCATCATCATCACGGACAGGATCGAGCGACTGTTAGTCGCCGGGCCGGGACTCGACTACGCGCAGGCGAGCGCGATTGTCGAAGAGACCCTGAGCGTCCCGCCGCGCGCCGTCGGCGCGGACGACCTGCGCCTCTCGTTCCCCACGAGGGAGATTGACTTCCAGCAGATCGCCGCGCCCGCCGGACTGGCCGCGCTCGCGTGGGCCTAAGCCAAGACGCGCGAGCGAACGCGCCCGCTCAACCGTCCGCGAATTTCCAACATGAAAAAGAGCTTCCCCTTCCTTCTCGTCATCCTCGCGCTCGCGGCGCACGCGGCATCGGCGCAGTCCGGCAGAAGAGTCGCGCCGCAGCCGGTTCAGCCCGAAGCGTCCGCCCCGCCTCCGGCGAATGAGACCGCGCCCGCGCGTCCGCCCGCGGCGTCCGCGGGGACGAAAACTTTGCCGGAGAGCGTCCTCAATCGCGAGCTTCAATCGCTCGACAAGGGCAGCTTCCGACTCGCGGACTTCAGCGGCAAGGTCTTCGTCATTAATTTGTGGGCGACGTGGTGCGGCCCGTGCCGTCGTGAGATTCCTGAGTACGAAGAGGTTCGGAAGGCCTACGCCGCGCGCGGCGTAGAGTTCATCGCGCTGACGACCGAAGACCCGCGCTCGGACGAGGGGCGCGTCAAAAAGTTCGTGCGCGAGTTCGACTTCGGCTTCCGCATCGGCTGGCTCGACCGGGAGACGGCGATTACGCTAACGAACGGCAGGAGAGTCATCCCGCAGACCTTCGTCATCGCCGCCGACGGCCACGTCGTCCGACACTTTCGCGGCTACTCGCCGGGGCGCGGCGCGGCGCTGCTGCGCGAGTCGCTCGACCTCGCGCTCCAGTAAAACGATTGCGGAATGCGGATTTCGGATTGCGGAGTGTCGCGACGGGGAGAAGCGGGGAAGGGGAGACGGGGAGAAAGAAGCTGCGCTGTCAAACATCTCCCCATCTCCCCATCTCCCCGTCTCCCCGTCTCCCTGTCCGCTTCTTAATCCGCAATCCGAAATCCGCATTCCGCAATCAAATGGGGTGTGAAACTTTGCCCGCCGGGCAAACGTAAAACTTTGGCGTCATGACAGCACAAGCAGCTTCGCTTAAAAAGACGGTCGCCGTGGGCGACACAGAGCTTGTCGTGCGCGCTTTGAGCGGGCGCGAAGACGGCTTTGAAGAGTTGGTGCATCGTTACCAGCGCCCCATCGTGGCCTACGTCTACCGGATGGTCGGCAACTACGATGCGGCGCTCGACCTGACGCAGGAAGTCTTCATCAAGGTCTACAACTCGCTCGCGCGCTACAGCCCCGAATACAAGTTCTCCACTTGGATTTACCGCATCGCGCACAACTCGGCCATTGACCACCTGCGGCGCAACGGCGCGTCGCGCACCGAAGACCTCGAAGTCAAAGGCGAGGACGGCCAGATGTTTGAAAAGCCGCTTGCGAGCAGATCGCTCACGCCCGAACAGGAGAGCGAGCGTCGCGAGCGTCGCGAGGAGATCGAAGAGGTCGTAAACCTTCTTCAGCCCGCCTACCGCGAGCTGATCGTGCTGCGCCACTCGCACGATCTGAGCTACGACGAGATAGCGGACGTTACGGGTCTGCCCCTCGGCACGGTCAAGAACCGAATCTTCCGCGCGCGCGACGCGATGCGCGAGCTTCTGGTGGCGCGCGGAATAACGAGCGTGTAGGACTTGTGATGACGGACGGCGCAAACGACACACGCGGGCGTTGCCCGCAAGCGATGCTCACAGCCGCCTACCTCGACGGCGAGCTGGACGCGCGCGCCGCCGAAGATTTTGAGCTGCACACCGCCGAGTGCGCCGTCTGCGCCGGGGCGCTCCTCGAACAGCGACGCCTGCTGTGCCTGCTCGACACGGCCTTCGACGAGACGTTTGAAAAAAGGGTCGCGCTGCCCGAAGGCTTCACGCGCGAGTTGCGCGCGCGCGCGCAGAACGATATGCGAGGCGTGCGCGACGCGGGCGAGCGCAGGCGCGCGTTGAAGATTTGCCTCGCGCTCGGCGCGGCGGCCTTCGCGCTTCTGGGCTTTGCAGCCTTCGATGCCGTGCTGGCTCCGGTCTTGAGCGCGGCGCGCACGGCGGGCGGTATGCTCAGCGTCACGGGCCACGCGGCGGCGGACGCGGGCGCGGGCACGGGGTTCGTGCTGCGCGCCGTCGGGGGTCGGCTCGTCGCGGGGACGGAGTTGCCGGCAGCGCTTCAATGGGCAGTTCTCGCCGTCGCCGTCGTATTCCTGCTCCGGCTCATCAGCGCGTACCATCGCCGCGCGGGCGCGCGCGACTGAAAACATTTCCAGTGTCGGTTCGGCGGCCAGCACGCGGCTCTCCAGCGACGCGATGCTGGCCGCTAGTTGCATCAGCGAGTTTTTCGCAACGGGATGTCCAATGTAATTTCTGATTGAACGCATGAGGTTGTTGAGTTCACCGCAGAGGCGCAGAGAGCGCAGAGTTCACGCAGAGGAATCCAATCTCTCTGCGCCCCCTCCGCGTCCTCTGCGCCTCTGCGGTGAAATAAATCTGCCGCACGCTCAAGCCCTGCCGACAAGTTTTGCTGCGACGCCGCTCGCGAGGGCCGCGCTTACTGCCTTCCTCTTTCTGTTCTTATCAATCCTCGCGAAGGCGCAGGTGGCGGACGCGGCGAAGGCCGCGGATGAGTTGGTCGTCGAGGGGGATTACACGAGCGACGTGTTCGGTCTGGGGCGCGACGTGAGGGTGCGCGGCAAAGTGCGCCACGGCGTCATCGCTTTCGGAGGCGACGTTATCATCGAGGGGCGCGTCGAGGGCGACGCCGCGGCCATCGGCGGCTCGGTCATACAACTCGACGGCTCATACGTCGGCGGCGACGTGATGGTCTTCGGCGGCGCGTACCGGCCCGAAGGCTCCGCCGCGCGAAACCCTTCGGGCAAGACCATCATGATCGCGGGCTACGAGCAGGAGCTTCGGAATCTGGCGCGCAACCCCGCGTCGCTGCTCGCGCCTGAGCTGTCTCTAAAGTTCTTGGGGCTTCGGCTGCTCGCCGTGCTCTTCTGGTTCGTCGTCTCAATCGCGCTGACGGCTGTGACGCCCGGCGCGATAAGCCGCGCGGCGGCGCGCATGCAACTCACTTTCACGCGCGTCGCGCTTATCGGATTGGTCGGCGCGGTCGTGTTGGGGCCGGGCGTGGCCGCGTCGCTTCACTTCCTGCCTCCCGCGCTCGGCGCTGTCGTAGGCATCACGGCGCTGCTGCTTCTGCTGCTCTCGTACCTGTTCGGGCGCGTGGTGATTCACGCGGCGACGGGCCGCTGGCTCCAGCGCGTGCTGCTGCCCGAAGAGAAACGCTCCGAGTCAATCGCGCTGCTGCTCGGCGCGACCTTCTGGGCCGTCCTGCTCGCGCTCCCATACGTCTGGGCCTTCCTCGTCGTCGCGCTCGTCATCGTCAGCCTCGGTCTTGCGCTCACCGCGCGCTACCGTCTCAACTGGCGTCGGGCCTAAGAAAAGTCAGAACGCTGAACGCTGAACGATGAACTGAAGACGGCTGCTTTTAGTTCAGCGTTCAGCGTTCTGACTTCTAACTTCCGTTTTGCTTGTCGCTCGTCGGAGGCGCGTGTTAGCATCGGCGCGTTCTTGAAACGAGCCGCGCGCGCGGTCGCTCAGGGAAGCGACGTATCGAAGATGCGCGGCTCGTTTCGTCTCCGGGAAGGCTTGCGGTTAGAAACTCTTGCGCGCTGATTTTTCTCTTCACATGCGGTGCCGTGCGCGTGCGCTGACTGTCGTGGCGGTGTGCGTCGTCTCCGCGCTTCTGCTCGCAGCCCATCCTGCGCGCGCGCAGCGGACGGCGAACCCCGTCGAGCGCAAGGTCGAGAATCCCATCACAGACACGCCGAGCGTCAGCCCGCTCACGCAGGAGCAGCCCGTCCCGCGACCGCGCAAGCGGCAGCTGGGCGCGGACGCAGCGGCGACGGCAACGAGGGGCGAGCAGCCGACCGACGAACTTGACGTGCGCGCAGACCGCCAGAGCGTGAGCGGCCCTAAAGAAGCGCAGGTCGTCGTCTTCGAGGGGAACGTTGACATACGCGTCGGCATCTTCCGCTTGCAGGCCGACAAGGTGACGGACTACGAGGCGAAAAACCGCGTCGTCGCCGAGGGAAACGTCGTCTTCGATCAGGGCGAGTTCCAACGCATCACCGGGTCGCGCGCCGAGTGGAACTACCTGACCAAAGTGGGCTTCTTCGAGAACTCGACCGGCTTTACGAACCAGACGCAGGACGGCACGATCATGTACTTCACCGCCGCGAGGGTGGAGAAGGTTTCGGGCGACAAGATCGTCATCATCAACGGCGAGATAACCGCGTGCGGCGACGACGAAGTGCCCAAGTGGAGCTTCAAGGCCGCGCGCGCCACGATCACGCTCGCCGACCGCGTGCGCGTAAAAAAACCGCGCTTTCTGGTCAGGGGCGTGCCCGTCTTCTGGCTGCCGTATGCGACCGTCTCCATCAAGCCGCGCGACCGCGCCTCCGGGTTTCTGACGCCGACCTTCTCAGGCTCAGGGCAGAAGGGCTTCCGCCTCTCGAACGCGTACTTCAAGACCTTAGGCCGCTCCGCGGACATAACCTTTCGCAACGACATCTACACGAAGCGCGGCATAGGCTTCGGCGCAGACCTTCGCACGCGCGCAAACTCGCGCTCGTACCTCGACATGGGTTTCTACACCGTCAAGGATCGAACGCTAGGCCCGAAGGAGGACGACGCGCACCCGGATCAGGGCGGCTCTTCGTTCTACGTTGACGGCGTCCATTATTTCCCGAACGGCTTTCTGGCCGCAGCCGATGTCAACATCACATCGAACCTCGCCTTCCGGCAGATTTTTTCCGACTCCATTCAACTAGCCATCTCGCCCGAAGAGCGCTCGCAGGTCTTCGTCAACAAAAACTTCGGCGACTACTCGTTCAACTTCGTCGCGCGCACGCAGGTCACTTCCATCCCTTCGGTGCGCGTACGCACGCGCGCTCTGCCCGGCATCTCGATAGACAAGCGGCCAAGCCTCGTCTCTTGGCTCAAGGAGAAACTCCCCGTCTACTTTTCTTTCGAGACGAGCCTCGAAGGCTTGAGCCGCAAGGAGACGGTCGAAGACGTTGCGACGTTCCTCGCCGAAGGCAATCAGAACCCGATAATCACGCCGTCCATCGTGCAGCGTCTGGACATACACCCGCGCCTGAGCGTGCCCTTCGACATCGGCGGCTGGGGCGTGACGGCGACGGCAAGGCTTCGCGGCACTTACTACTCGAACTCGATTGACCCTCTGACGCGGCTCGTGCTGCCCACGGACGTTGTGCGCGGCTACGGCGAGTTTAATCTCGACGTTCGACCTCCGGCGCTCGCGCGCAACTTCCGCCACGGCGACGGCGAGTTCTGGTTCCGCCACGTCGTCGAGCCTTACTTCACCTACCGAAAGATCGGCGGCATCTCGAACTTTCACAAGATCATCCGCTTCGACGAGCTTGACGCCGTCGCCGACACGAACGAGATAGAGTACGGCGTGGTCAATCGCTTTTTCCTGCGCCGCTCTTCGGAGAGCGTCGGCGGTAGGCGCTCGAAGCCAAAGGAAGGCGAAGCGACGGGCGGCGACAAGGACAAGGACGGCGAGAGCAGGGAAGGCGAAGAGGCGCGCGCCGAAATCCCGAAGAACACGCGCGTAAGCGGCGCGCTGACGGCGCTCGCCGCGGGCAAGTCGCCGCTCACGCGGCAGCCCTTCGAGTTCCTCTCGATAACGGTGAGGCAGAAATATTTCTTCGACCCGACGTTCGGCGGCGCGCTCGTCCCCGGCAGGCGAAACCAGTTCTATCCCATCAACACTTTCTCCGGCTTCACATACGGCGGAGTGCCGCGCCGCTTCTCGCCCTTGAACATCGAGGCTCGCCTGCGTAAGCCCACGCGCGCCGACAGCGAGCTGTTCGCAGACGTTCGCACAGACATAGACGTGCTGGGCGAAGGCGGCGGACTTCGCGACCTCGCCGTCTCTTTCGGCATACGCCGGCGCGTCGCCGTCCTGCGCGCAATCGAAGCCTTCCAGACTTTTTACTACACGCGCGCCGTCACGCTCGCGCCTTCGCTGCAACATCTGAGCGACCGACGCGGGAACGAGCCGGGCACGCTGCAAGGCTCGCAGTGGAGTCCGTCCGTTTTCATCGGCGACCGAAACCGAGGGCTGTTCGGCGGCGCGTCCGTCTTCTTCGACTTCCAGAACCGACCGGGCAAAAACTCCCCGCTCATCAGCTCGGTCGTCACCGTAGGCAACGCGTGGGACTGCTGCGCCGTCACAGCACAGTATTTCAGTTTCAACGTCGGCCTGCGGAATGAAAACCGCGTCGTCTTCAGCTTCCGCCTCAACGGCATCGGCACGTTCGGCACCGAGCAGATAGGCCAGCGTTATCGCTAGCAAGGTCAACGGCGGAAACGCGACCGTCAGGGAGCGTGTCCATCGCGGCGTCAAATGACACGCTCCCTGACGGTCGCGTTTCCGCCACCGACCCGCGCACCTTCGCTCGCGGTTCTGTTTTCGCGTATGTTAGAATGCCCGACGCTTCCGCCAGAGTGCTTACCCGCCTCTGAAATCCAAAGGCCGAAAGTTTTAGCGCCTCCCCGCGCAATGCAATTTAGAGGTAAAGAATGAAACACCGCACGTTCTCCCGCGCCGCCGCGCTGTCGCTCATATTCGCCTTCATAGCAGCCGCCGCATTCTTCGCATCGCCCTCCGCGTCGAGTCAGGATCGCCGCCGCGTGCGCGAGGCCGTCGAGCGCGCAATCATAAACTTCGACGAGCTTAGCCTCGACCCTTCAACCCTTCTGAGCGAGATTCGCAAGACGGGCCGCATGACGCTCGCCACTTCGCACGGCACTTTCGAGCTTGAGGTCGAGCCGTTCGACATACGCACAGATAATTACCGCGCCGTCGCGGTCGGCGAGGGCGGGGAGCTAACGCAGCTGCCGCGCACGCCTTCGCGCGCGTTCCAAGGCAAGGTCATCGGGATGGCCGACACGCACGTCCGACTCGTCCTCGACGAAGGCAAGTTTCAGGGCATCATCGTCACGCCCACAGAGAATTACTACATCCAGTCCGAGCGCGACTTTTCCCCCGTCGCCGGCTCGAAGGATTTCGTCTTCTACGCAGGCTCAAGCGTGAAGGAGGCGGGCGGCGAGTGCGGCACGACGCTGGCTGAGACGATTGAATCGCAGGCGTCGGGCGCGCAGCCGGACGCGACTCAAGCGTTGAAGGGCAGCACGACCGGAGAAGCGTTCGGGCCGGAGCCGGAGGCGGAGGTCGCGACCGACGCGGACTTCGAGTTCGTTCAGCAGAACCTTGGCAGCGCGCCGGGCGCGAATCAGGACATCCTCGACATCATCACGCAGGTTGACGCCATCTACGACGCGCAGATGGGCATCAAGATTCGCGTCGTCTTCCAGCGCGCGTTCACGCAGAACAACGACCCTTACACGCTGACGGACGCCAGCCCCGCGCTCACCGAATTCCGGACTAGCTACGCCGGAAGCTTCGCCCCCGGCACGCCGCCCGCGCGCGATCTCACGCACCTGTTCACGGGCAAAGACCTCGACGGCGGCACAATCGGCATCGCCTTCATCGCGGCCATCTGCGACGCGCCCGCCTTCGCATTCGGCATCTCGCAGAGCAGGTTCAGCGCCACGACCAATCTGAGGGTCGGGCTGACGGCCCACGAGATGGGCCACAACTTCAGCGCGAACCATCCTAATCAGGAATCCCCACAGCAGTGTACTAATGAGGCGAATATCATGAACTCGTCCATCCAGAACACGCTGAACTTCTGCCAGTTCTCGCGCGACGAGATAACGAACCACGTGGCAGGCAGCGGCGGATCGTGCATGACGAGACTCACGCAGCCCGGCTGCACCTACTCGATCTCGCCCACGTTGCAGGGCTTCCCCGCCTCGGGCGGGGCGGGCAGCGTGAACGTGACTACATCCGCGGGTTGCAACTGGGACGTGGCCGAGGGTGCGCCGTGGCTTAGCGTGACTTCGGGCGTGCCGGCCACAGGCCCCGGCACGGCAACCTTCACCGTCGAGGCCAACGCGGGTGGCCCGCGCAACGGCATCGTTGACATCGGCGGCCAGAAACTCACCGTCGTCCAGCCGGCCTCTACAGCATGCGGCACGACGCAGTTGACCATCCCGCAGACCGTTAATGGCGACCTCTCCGCCGCGGACTGTCGCTCCGGTCAGGCCGAGCGCGCCACCGCCGCCATAGACCTCTACACGTTCACGGCACGCGCCGGCCAGCGCATCAGAATCTCGATGTCGGCGACCGGCAACCTCGACACGTTCCTCTACCTCTTCGGGCCGGACGGCACAATCGTCGCCGAGAACGACGACATCATTCTCGCCCAAGACACGAACTCGCGCATCCCCCTCAACGGCTTCTTAACGCTGCCCGCGACGGGCATCTACACAATCGAGGCCACCTCCTTCAGCAACGACGAGACGGGCGGCTACACGCTCTCGCTCACCGACAATAGCTCGACCAACAGCGCCGCGCTCTCAAGCAGCGCGTTCGCGGTCAATGAGGGCGTCGGCGCGGGCAACCTCGGCACGGACGGCACGGGCTTCCGCGTCGTCAACGTCACGCGCACGGGCACGGACGTTTCCGGCACGGCCACCGTTGACTTCGCGACTTCGGATGGAAGCGCCTTGCAGCGCAAAGACTACGAGCAGACGCTCGGCACGCTCGTCTTCGCCCCCGGTCAGACGAGCAAGTCGTTCACCGTCCTCGTCCCCGACGACCGCTTCGACGAAGCGGCGGAAACGATCAACATCACGCTCTCGAACCCCGTGGGCATGACGCTCGGCTCGCCCTCGGTGGCCCAGCTCACAATCAACGACAACGACGCCGCGGACGCTCCAAGCCCTGTACGGCCCACGAGCTTCGACACCGCCTTCTACGTCCGACAGCAGTATCTCGACTTCCTCAACCGCGAGCCTGACGCATCGGGCTTCGCATTCTGGCAGAACGAGATCAACTCCTGCGCGACCGAGCCGTGCCGCGAAGTCCGGCGCATCAACGTCAGCGGGGCCTTCTTCCTCTCCATCGAGTTTCAGGAGACGGGCTTCCTCGTCGAGCGTACCTACAAGACTGCCTTCGGCGACGCCATCGGCAACTCGACCCTCGGCGGGACGCCGCACACGCTCCCCGTGCCCATCGTCCGCTTGGGCGAATTCCTTGCCGACACGCAGCGTATCGGAGAGGGCGTCATCGTCACTCCTCCACCCGATGACACTTGGAAGGTGGTGCTGGAATCGAACAAGCAGGCCTTCTTCTTGGAGTTCGTCCTGCGGCAGCGATTCCTCGCGGCCTACCCGCTCACGATGACCCCGGCGCAGTTCGTTGACACGATGAACACGAACACGGGCAATGTGCTGACGCCGGGCCAGCGCGACGCACTGATCGCGCAGCTCGCGGCCTCCGCGAATGTGGCCGCCGGGCGCGCGAGCGTCCTGCGCCAGATTGCCGAGAACGCGACGCTTGAGGCTAACGAGAAGAACCGAGCCTTCGTCCTTGAGCAGTTCTTCGGCTACCTGCGCAGGAATCCGAACGACCCGCAGGACACGGACCACACTGGCTACGAGTTCTGGTTGCAGAAGCTCAATCAGTTTGGCGGCGACTTCGTGAAGGCCGAGATGGTCAAGGCGTTCATTACGTCCGACGAGTACGTTGGCCGCTTCGGGACTTAACCTTAAAACCCTTCGGTTCCCGTTCGCGGGGCATGAAAACAGCGCCGCCGACCTCCTTTGCGTCAAGCATTTTAGGAGGCCGGCGGCGCTTCTTTCATGCAACCCGAACGCGCCCAAAAGCGTCGAATTGCGGGCAATTCTTCGAGTCCGAAGGGGCTTGATTCGCATACATACTTTCGGTCGCATTTTTTCCTCGGCTCGTCTTCACTAGAGCGCGCCGTCGGCATAAGACCTCAGGCGCAAAGCACCCGACGCGCGCCCTCGTAATTGTGGAGTAAGATTTTGCTTAGAAAGAGAAGCCTAACCCTGTGCCTTCTGGCGCTGCTGTTCGCCTCCGTCGGCTCTTTTGCGCCGGGCGCGCGCGCTCAACAGAGCGCAGCCGAAGGGGAGTTCGTCGCCGTTCCCGAAGAAGCCTACGTCCTCTTCCAGAACGAGAGCGGCGAGACCATCTGTCGCGTAGCCAATGCCGCCGAGCGCGCACGCATCAACAGGCAGAGCGGAGACACGCACGTCATCTACCGCGGCGCTCCGCTCCGTCGCAAGATTGTCCACGGCAACGAGGTGCTGGAAGCGAACAGCTCCGCGGATAACACAGGTCTGGCGCTGCTGCCGTCCGCCGGCCTGACCATCGTCCTTGAGGGCACGGCGCAGTTGGACGCGAACCCGACGGCCAAGAACGCCTTCATCATCGCAGCCAACCGCTGGGAAGCGATCATCTCGACGCCTATCACCATCACTCTCAAGGTGGACTACGGCACGACCTTCTTCGGTGAAGAGTACGGAGATGCAAACATCCTCGGACAGACAGGCTCGTTCATCATCAAGAGCAACGGAAACGACCCTTCGCTCTCGACCGTCCGCCAGCGCCTGATTGCGAGCGGCCAGACGGCCTCCGAGCTTGAGCTTTACAACGCTCTGCCTTCATCGTCCGTCCCCGTCGAGTTCAACGGCACGACCGTCAGCGCATCGAGCGTGCGTGTGAACACCGCGCTTGCGCGCGCCATCGGCTTCAACCTCGCCGCAGGCACTGACGCGCAGATCGGATTCAACTCCAACTTCGGCAACGGCGGGCAGTTCGACTTCAACCCCGATGACGGCATCGCTTCGGGGCAGACCGACTTCGACTCCGTAGTCACACACGAGATCGGCCACGCGCTGGGCTTCAGCTCCGCCAACGGCGGCGCGAACAGCTCGCCGCTTACGGTCTGGGACTTGTTTCGCTTCCGGCCTTCGACGGTCAGCGTGAGTACCTTCGCCACCGCCCCGCGCGCTATGACGAAGGGCGGCACGCAGGTCTTCTTCGGCAACTTCACGAGCACGTTCGCGACGCAGGAGCTTAGCCTCTCGACCGGCGGCCCGAACCCGCCCGAAGGCGACACCGACGACGGGCGGCAGTCGAGCCACTGGAAGGCCGACGAGCTGCTCTCGACGCGCCCCTACATCGGCATCATGGACCCGACGCTCTCGCGCAGCTTGCGCCGCACCATCAGCGAGAACGACATTCGTGCCATAGACCTTCTCGGTTACTCAGTCGCCTTCAACCCGACGCGCCCCGCGAACGACAACTTCGCGTCCGCCGCCGACCTTCAGGGCGCATCGGGCAACTTCACGGGCACGAGCGTCTTCGCGACGCGCGAGGCAGGCGAGCCTCTCCACGCGGGTTTTCAGGGCGACAAGTCAGTCTGGTTCACTTGGACTGCGCCCACCACGGGGCCGGCCACCTTCGACACTGTCGGCAGCAACTTCGACACGACGCTCAGCGTCTATCGCGGCACGACCGTCTCGTTCCTCGCGACCGACGCGACGAAC
>DASQLL010000191.1:0-7403 GCA_035630035.1 Pyrinomonadaceae bacterium
AGAAGCGCGGGATACTTGAGGCAATTGATGCCTATCAATCAAGGCTTAAGCTTCTGCCAGCCTTAAGCGCAATGACCGTTTATGAGGCGCTCTACGGATTTGAGAATGCGCTAGTAAAAGCTCAAGGGGACAATGATCAAAATAGACTAGATCGCATCAAGACAGAAGGATTGATTAACTCTTGCATGGTGCTTCCGTTTAATCAAGACGCCGCCAAAATATCTGCCTACATAGTCCCACGCTTACCCAAAAACATTCCTAAAAATACGCTGTTGGACGCGCTTATTGCTGCGACGGCTTTAGCGCATGGGCACGGCGTAGCTACTCGCAACAGCGAAGATTTTAACCTTATCGGCCAGCACACTCCCGGCGACTTAGCTTTACGCTTGGCTATTTGGACGCCGTGATCTGTCTCTCCGTCCGGAGTAGCGTTCGTTATTAAAGTAGCTACTCAAGGCGGTAGTTCGGCGCTTCCTTCGTGATGATGACGTCGTGGACGTGCGACTCTTTGAGGCCCGCCGAGCTGATGCGTACGAAGCGCGTGTTGTCGTGGAACTCGCGTATCGTGCGGCAGCCCGTGTAGCCCATGCCTGCGCGAAGGCCGCCGACGAGCTGCGTCACCATGTCCGCGAGCGTGCCCTTGTACGGGACGCGCCCCTCGATGCCTTCGGGGACGAGCTTCGACTCGACCTCGGTCGTCTCCTGCGCGTAGCGGTCGCGCGAGCCTTCGCGCATCGCGCCGATTGAACCCATGCCGCGGTAGGCTTTGAACGAGCGGCCCTGAAAGAGAATCATCTCGCCCGGCGACTCTTCAGTCCCGGCGAAGAGCGAGCCGATCATCACAACGTCCGCGCCCGCCGCAATCGCCTTCGCAACGTCGCCCGAATACTTCACGCCGCCGTCCGCGATCACGGGCACGCCCGACTCGCGCGCCGCCTGCACACAGTTGTAAACGGCGGTCATCTGCGGCACGCCCGCGCCCGTCACGACGCGCGTCGTGCAAATCGAGCCAGGCCCAATTCCACATTTGACCGCGTCCACGCCCGCGCTTATCAGCTCGCGCGTGCCGTCGCCCGTGGCGACGTTGCCCGCGATGACCTGCGTGTCGGGGTGTCGGCGCTTTATCTCGCGCACGGCCTCGATGACGCGCGTCGAGTGGCCGTGCGCCGTGTCTATGACGAGGCAGTCAACGCGCGCCTTAACCAACTCGTCGGCGCGCTCGCGGAAGTCGCCCGTAGCGCCGATGGCGGCGGCGACGCGCAGGCGGCCCAGATCGTCCTTCGCAGCGTTCGGATACCTGATGGCCTTCTGTATGTCCTTGACGGTGATGAGACCCTTGAGGTGCTTGTCGCCGTCAATGACTAAGAGCTTTTCGATGCGGTGCTTTTGAAGAACGACTTTCGCCTCGTCGAGCGTCGTGCCTACGGGGACGGTGACGAGCGGCTGCGGCGTCATCACTTCGGAGACGGGGATGTCGAAGCGCGTCTCGAAGCGTAGGTCGCGGTTCGTGATGATGCCGACCAGATGCCCGTCCTCGTCAACGACGGGGACGCCCGAAATCTTGTAACGCTCCATCACGGCCAGAGCTTCCTGCACGGGGCGGTCGGGGCGGATCGTAACGGGGTCAACGATCATGCCCGACTCGGAGCGCTTCACGCGGTCAACCTCTTCGGCCTGCCGCTCGACGGGAAAATTTTTGTGTATGACGCCGATGCCGCCCTGCTGCGCGATGGCTATGGCGAGGCGGCTCTCCGTCACTGTGTCCATCGCGGCGGAGCAGAGCGGGATGCGGAGCGTGATGCCGCGCGTAAGCCGCGTCGTCGTGTCGGTCTCGGCGGGCAGAACGTCGGAGCGCGCGGGCAAGAGCAGCACGTCGTCGAAAGTCAAACCCTCTTCGAGGTCAGGCGTAAGCATAATTAAGACTCCGGTTCAAAGTTCAAAGTTCAAGGTTCAAAGTATAAAGGCTCAAAATTCAGAGTTCGACCGAGCAGGCAAACTTTGAACTTTGAACCTTGAACTTTGAACAAAAGCATTACGGCAAAAACTGCTTGTAGTTGTCCTTGGTTATCGTCCACACGGTGATGTCGGGCGGCGTCTTGAGCGTCTGGCCGTTGACCGAGACTTCGAGTGCGTCCGCCGAGACCTTGTCGTAGTGCAGGTTCAGCGCGCTCACGGGCTGAAACTCTTCCGGCTTGTCCGGGTTTAGTAATCGGCCACGCTTCTTCTTCTCGTCGTCCTGCCAGGAACTGAGCCAGAACGAGCGCGTCGCTTTGACTTGAATCTGGAAGCCCTGCGCGGGCGCGGGCGTCGCCGTCGGGGCGGGGGCTTGCGCGCCCGCAATCGTCGCGGCGGGCGTGGGCGTCGCGGCGGCGCCCTCCGCCGGACTCTCCGTGCGCCGGTAATAGTGCAGCCCCGCGTAGACTATCAGAATCAGTATGCCGACGATGACCGCGCTCAAGGCCAGAGTGACGAGCGGCGAGCGCGCGGGGTCGTTCGTGTAGATGCGCGAGCGCTGCGGCGAGGTTGCGACTTCGTCAACACTCTCGCCGTGCTCGCGCGCCGTGCTCGCGTAGAGTTCCACGGCGCGCGCCTCGTCGAACTTGATGTAGCGCGCGTAGGCTTTGATGAAGGACTTGTTGAAGATGCCGCCCGGCAGGTTCTTGAAGTCGTCGGCCTCGATGGCTTCGAGGTGGCGCATGGTGATGCGCGTGTGCTCGGAGATTTCGCGCAGAGAGACGCCGCGCTCCTCGCGCGCACGCCGCAACTGCTCGCCGAGAGAGCCGCCCGCGCCTCCAGCCCGCTCGCCGCCTTCAGGAGTCTGGTCAGGGGGTTTAGGGTTCACTTAGCGCTCGGTCTTCGATTAAGTCTTCGGCCCGGCCTCGAAAAGCTTCTGTCTTGACCGCTCTACGGCGGTCGCTCGCCTGCGCTGCACCGTGTGCAAGCCGCTCTGTGGAGCACAATATAGTGTGCTTATCAGAGGCGTGTCAAACATTGCTTACTCACGCGCTTGCGTCACTCTTGAACTTTGCGCCGCGCGGTGCTACGGTTGCAACATTACGTAAGCTCCGGCTCTAGTTTAATTTCTACAACCACAGAAGCGAGGACTGAACAAGATGCCTCTCGAAGCACTCGGAATGGTCGAGACCAAAGGGTTCGTCGGCGCGGTCGAGGCCGCCGACGCGATGGTTAAGGCCGCCAACGTACAGCTCATCGGCAAGGAGTACATCGGCGCGGGCTACGTCACGATCTTCGTGCGCGGCGACGTGGGCGCGGTCAAGGCCGCGACCGACGCAGGGGCCGCGGCGGCGCGCAGAGTCGGCGAGCTTATAAGCGTCCACGTCATCCCGCGCCCACACGGCGAAGTCGAGCGCGTGCTGCCGCGCAACGGGCGCACCGGCTACAGCCCAGACGAGCGCGCCGTCGCGGGCGGCGGAAGCGCCGGCCAACTCGGCGAAGGCGAACAGGGACGGTCTCTGCCGGCCTCGGCGCGCGAGAACAACAAGGAAAGAAGTAAATAGTGAATGGTAAATGGTGAATGGATAAGAGCAGTTTCCATTTACCATTCACTATTTACCATTCACCGCTTTGGAGGTTGTCATGGCGTCGGACAAAGACCTCGTGTCGGTGCAGCAGGCGCGCGACCTTGTTGAGGCCGCGCACAGGGCGCAAGCGCAGCTCGCGCGTTTCGATCAGGGGAAGATTGACCGCATCTGCGAGGCCATGGCGCGCGCGGCTTTGCGCGAGGCGGCGAGGCTCGGCGCGCTCGCCGTCGAGGAGACGGGCTACGGCGTCGCCGACGACAAGCGCGAGAAGAATCGCTTCGCCGCCGAGGACGTTTGGAACTTCTTCAAATCCTTACGCACGGTCGGCGTCATCAACGAGTCGCAGGACGTTCTGGAGATAGCGTCTCCGCGCGGCGTCGTCTGCGGCATCATTCCCTCGACGAACCCGACCTCGACGGCCATCTTCAAAATCCTCATCGCCATCAAGTCGCGCAACGCAATCGTCCTTTCGCCGCACCCCTCGGCAGCCAAGTGCATCAACGAAACCGCGCGCGTCATGCGCGAGGCGGGCATAAAGGAAGGACTCCCTGCCGAAGCCGCCGCATGCATGACGAGCGCGACGATTGAAGGCACGGAGGCTTTGATGAAGCACAAGATGACCGCCGTCATACTCGCGACGGGCGGCATAGGGCTTGTGCGCGCGGCATACTCTTCGGGCAAGCCCGCCTTCGGCGTCGGCCCCGGCAACGTGCCCGTCTTCGTCGAGCGCACGGCGGACGTTCCAATCGCCGTGCAGAATATTCTGACGGGCAAGACCTTCGACAACGGAACCATCTGCGCCTCCGAGCAGGCCGTCGTCGCCGACGCGCCCGTCGCCAAACAGGTCAGGCAGGAGTTTGAAGCGCAGGGCGCGCACTTCCTTTCTTCGTCGGAAGCAGACCAGCTCGCGAAGATCGTCTCGACGCAGGGGCGCGCTCTGAATCCGCAGATCGTTGGAAGGTCTGTCGAGGTGATAGCGAAGATGGCGGGCCTCACAGTCCCGCAGGGCACGCGCTGCCTCATGGCCGAGGTCGGCGGCGTGGGCCGAGATTATCCGCTCTCGATGGAGAAGCTCTCGCCGATACTCGCCTTCTACGTCGAGGACGGACTTGAGCGCGGCGCGGCGCGTTGCTTCGAGATTCTTTCCTACGGCGGCATGGGCCACACCGCGGGCATACACACGCGCTCGCGCGAGGTGGCGCAGGCGTTCGGCACGGAGATGCCCGCCTCGCGCGTCGTCGTCAACACGCCGACGACGCACGGCGCAATCGGATTCTCGACAGCGTTGCCCCCGTCAATGACTTTGGGCTGCGGCTCTTGGGGCGGCAACGTCACGTCCGACAACATATCTCCGTGGCACTTGATGGACATCAAGCGCGTCGCGTTTGAAACCAAGCCCGTGCCGTCGAAGCGTCCCGCCGTTTCGGGACGGGGCGACGCGGCGACGGGGCGACGGGGCGAATCAGCCCCACTGTCTCCCAGTCCCTCCGTCTCCCCGTCGTTCGCCGCGGGCGGCGTCAGCCGCGACGAGATAGCGAAGATAGTTGACCGCTTCCTCGGCGGGCGTCCCACGACTCAACCCTCTGCTCAGCCGCTTCATGCCGCGCAGTCGCCCGCGCCCACGCAGCCGGTCGTTGACATCGAGCCGCAGCGCGTCTCGCCTTCGGGCGGGGCCGCGCCGCAGCCCGAAGCCGCGCCGACCGCGCAATCGAACGGCGGCAACGGCGGCAATGCTTCATCCACGCAGAGCGCGCCGACCGCGAAGCCCGAAGCCGCGGCGACGAACGGCAAGCGCGCCGTTGACTTCGTCTGCGAGGACGACGTGCGCCGCGCCATGCAGAAGGGCGAGAAGATTTACACGAACGCGCGCACCATCATCACCCCCGCCGCGCGCGACATGGGCGAGGACGCTGAAATTTTCGCGAAGGCATAGGGCGACAGAGTGAGCGACGAAGGCAGACCTCCGCTCCGGCGTATTCACTCGGACGAGACGCTTGAGTCAGGGGAGAGCGGCTTGTCATTAAAATATTGGCGGCAGCGAAAGACGAAAGACATAGTCGAGTCCTTGCGACTTGGAAACATTGAAGCGTTAAAGGTCAAACCCGACGGACGAATTATCAACGGCAACGTTCGCGTCAAAGTTCTCGAAGAGCGAGGCTTTGATGTCAACGGCTTGGATCGCGCTCCGGCGTGATTCGACTCAGGTAAATGGATGAAGGTAGAAGAAGCCATCGCAGTTTTCTCCTCCTACTCTCTCGAAGAGAAGAAAGAGTTTCTCGCGCAACTGATTTATGAGCTGACGCTCGTCGCGCGGGACAGTTACGAGGTAGGAGGAGAAGGACTGACCAACCCACAGCGAGTACGCCGCGTTAACGAGGTGCAGCACCGCCTGAGCGCTTTTTTGGGAAAGCTGTTGCGCGATGACCCGCAACGCTATCCGGACGACACCCTAGTAAAAATATTTGTTGGATGGTCGGGTGACGATCAGGAGTTGGGGCAACAGTTATTGGCAGCCTTCGCTGCGGCGCATCGCCTGACCACCAGCTTGAGCGTCGGCTAAAACGAGGTGCAATGTTCTTAGGCAAAGTAGTCGGCACCGTATGGTCAACGAAGAAGACGCCCGATCTGGAGGGCGTCAAGTTTTTGATCGTCCACCCGATTGACCTCGACAAGGAGCCGACGAAAAACATCGTCGTCGTCGCGGATCGTCTCGGCGCAGGGATAGGCGAGGTCGTGTTGTGCGCGTATGGAAAAGCCGCGCGCTCCGCCGTAGGCGATCAGGATATGGCGATAGAGGCCGCGGTCGTCGGCATCGTTGACCGCATGGACATACAGGAGACAATCGCGCGCTCCGACGAGCTTGTAGACACGTCGCGCGAGTTGCGCGCGCGCGACAACGGAGGGAGACAGTAGTCAGTTTTCAGTCTTCAGTTTTCAGCTCTTGCTCAACCCCGCGTGTCGAAGCTGAAAACTGAAAACCGAAAACTGAAAACTGATTCATGGCTAACGAAGAGCTGATCTACCGAATCACGCGCGCGGTCTATGGTCGTCTGGGCGCGGACGCGGACGAGCGCATGGTCGAGGCGCTCGTGACGGACATCTACCGCGCGATTGAGCCGGTCGCGGGGGCCGGAGGCGGCGCGGCTGGCACGGGCGAGGGGCGCGCGGATCGTCTCATCGTCTCGGTGTTCGGTGTGGATCATCCGGGCATCGTCGCGGCGGTCTCGCAGATTCTGGCCGAGGCCGGGTGCAGCATCATTGACATCAACCAGACGGTCGTGCAGGGCAAGTTCGCGATGGTCATCATCGCCGACATCACGCAGGCGCGCGAGACCGCGGGCGCGCTCAAAGACCGCTTCCGCGGCGAGGGCGAGCGATTGGGCGTTCGCATCTACGCGCAGCGCGAAGACCTCTTCAACGCGATGCACCGAATTTAAGGAGTGACAGGTGACGAGTGACAGGTGACAGGTAAGAAACCTGTCTTCACCTGTCACTCGTCACCTGTCACTTGTCACTGCTTTTATGCAGCCAGAAATCTCTCGCAGGTGTCTCAAGTGCGGCGCGGCTGTGCGCGCGGGCGCGCGCTTCTGCCCGCAGTGCGGGCAGGAATTCAGGGGGGCGGGGCAGCCGCAGACGCACGCGGACGCCGCGGACGCAGCCTCTGCTCACGGCGAAGTCTTTGGCGGAGCGTCGAGCGAGGGCATCGAGTCGCTGGCGGCGCGGCTCTCCGCGGAGTTGGCCGGAGGCGGCGCGCAGAAGAGGCGGGATGTTGAAGCCGAGCGAGACAGTGCGCCTAAGGCGAGGGACGTTTACATCCCCGCGCGTGAAGACGAGAGAACTATAAAGCGAGAGGGCTTTGAC
>DASQLL010000192.1:0-2637 GCA_035630035.1 Pyrinomonadaceae bacterium
CTCGACGACACAGACACGAAAGTCAGCGGCCTCGCTCTGGGCGCGGACGACTACATCTCGAAGCCCTTCCGCGTCGAAGAGCTGCTCGCGCGCGTCGCCGTTGCGATACGTCTGAAGCGCGAGCGCGACCGTCTGCGCCAGCGCGCCGAGGAACTGCGCCAACGCGCGGAGGCCGCGAGCGAGATGTCCATGACGGACGCGCTCACAGGACTCCTGAACCGATACGGCCTGCACCGCTCTCTACAGCGCGAGCTTTCGGAGGCCCGACGCTACGCGCGACCGCTCGCGTGTCTGCTGCTCGACATAGATTTTTTCAAGTCGGTCAACGACAACTACGGCCACGCCGCGGGCGACGCCGCGCTGATGCAGACGGCGCGCGTTTTGACGGAGGCCGTGCGCGGCTCGGACGTTGTGTGTCGTTACGGCGGCGAAGAGTTTCTGGTTCTCGTGCCGGAGACGAATCTGGAAGGCGCGACCGCGCTCGCCGAAAAAATCCGCGTCGCCGTCGCGTCGCGCGTCTTCGGCGACGGCGAGCGCGTCTTTCCGCTCACGCTCTCGGTCGGCGCGGCTGAGCTTCGCTCCGACGAGTCCGGCAACGACATGATCGCGCGCGCCGACGAAGCCCTCTACCAAGCCAAGCAGGCGGGGCGCAACCGCGTCGAGGCGGCTTAAAGCCGTGACGGGTGACAAGTGACAGGTGACAAGTAAAAACAGGTTCTATCCTGTCACCTGTCACTTGTCACCCGTCACGGCTTTTCCATTTACCATTCACCATTTACTATTCCGCATGTGCGCGAACGCGGGGGCGCACCCTTCGGACATCGTGTTCGCGGTCGAGACGCTCGACGGCGGGCGTCACATCGGCATCGCCGGGCTGCACCGCATCGAGTACAGGCACGGCGTCGCGGTCACGGGCACGATCATCGGGGCGGCGGAGTTTCGCGGCAAGGGCTACGGGACGGACGCCGCGCGCGTCCGAACGCGCTACGCCTTCGAGGTTCTGGGCCTTCGGATGCTCACGTCCGAGGTCTTCACGGATAACGCGGCCTCGCTCAAGATGCTTGAGAGCGCGGGCTACCGCGAAGTCGGACGCATCCCGCGCCGCTTCTGGAAGCGCGGCGCTCTGCGCGACGTTGTGTTGATGGTCGCCGAACGTCCTTCATAAATCCTGTTCGCTTGAGCTTCAAGCGAGTTCGCATAACCACAGAGACACAGAGGGCACTGAGGTTACACAGAGAGCCGGAATTTCTCTGTGCCGTCTCCGTGTTCTCTGTGTCTCTGTGGTTAACCCGCCTGCCATACACTTGTACAACCGAAAAAGAGGTAGGCTATATCCCGAAGCGACTGCGATGCTCGGTTGACTCGATGAAGGCGCGAGCCATCTCGGCCCTCGCGTAGCCGCCCTTGAAAACGTTGAGCTTCTCCGTACACGTCGCGCAGCAAACATCCGTCTCAAGCAATAAATCTCCCGCAGCCCTCGGAATCCGTCGCCGCGGATTTTCGGCGAAAGGCGCGGCTGGCCGCGTTGCGGGGGGCGTGGCACGCGGTTGGATTACAGGAGGCGTGCCGCGCGGAGATTACTTGCGCGCGCCGACGGCGCGGAGCCGCGAGGCCGCGTCTTCGACATGCGCCGCATGCGTTTGTGGCGACCGGCGCCGATGGCGTATCTTGCTTTAAATACTCGCAAAAGAAACCGCAAGAATTGTTGAGGCCGTAGGTGTTTTGTTAATGGAGACGAAAGTTAAATCCGTGGGCGCGTCGAGGAAGTTCGCGCCCGCAGGCGCGCTCTTCGCGCTGGCGGGCGTGGCGCTTTTCGCTTACTTCGTGTGGAGGGCGGGGCCGGGTGAGATTTGGTCGAACATCTCGAAGATCGGATGGGGCTTCGCCGTCATACTCCTGCTCGCGGGCCTTCGCTTCGCCGTGAGGGCGCTGGCGTGGACGCTGTGCTTCGAGCAGCCGCACCGCCTGAGATTTCGGGACGCGTTCAAGGCCTATCTCATCGGCGACGCCGCCGGGAACATCGTTCCGTTCGGTATCGTCGTGAGCGAGCCGACGAAGGCGGCGCTCGTGCGCGAGCGCGTCCCGTTCGTGGCGGGTCTTTCGGCCATCGCGGTCGAGAACATTTTCTACATGCTCTCGGTCGCGCTCTTCATCTTCTGCGGCGCGGCTTCGCTTCTGGCGAGCTTCCCTCTGCCGGAGGGGTTGCGCTTCGCGAGCTACGGCATCATCGCGGGCGCGTCCGTGTTCGTCGGCACGGCGGCCTACGCGCTCGCGCGGCAGTGGAGATTTTTGAGCGGCGGACTTGAGCGCGCGGCGCGTCGCGGCTTGGGCCGGCGCACCGTGGAGCGCAGGCGCGAGAAGTTGAGGGCGTTCGAGGATCGCGTCTACGGCTTCTACGGGCGCAACCGCTCGCGCCTTGTGCCGATCATGCTGTGCGAGGCGACGTTCCACATGCTCGGCGTGGCCGAAGCATACATAACCATCTGGCTCATAAGCCCCATCGCGCCGACGCTGCTTTCGGCCTTCCTCTTCGAGTCGGTCAACCGCGTCATCACAGTGGTCTTCAAGTTCGTGCCGCTGCGCGCGGGCATTGACGAGCTTGGCACGGGGCAGCTCGCGCGCGTGCTTGCATTCGGC
>DASQLL010000193.1:0-8288 GCA_035630035.1 Pyrinomonadaceae bacterium
AGCCTCCACGAGAAGCCGAAAGTGTTGGTATCGGCGTCGGCCATAGGTTTCTACGGCGACCGGGGCGACGAAGTGCTGCGCGAGGAGAGCGCGTCGGGCGAAGGCTTTCTGAGCGAGGTCTGCCGCGAGTGGGAGAAGGCGACGCTCGCGGCGAGTCAGGCGGGAATTCGCGTCGTGCATCTACGCATCGGCGTCGTTCTGAGCGCGGAGGGCGGCGCGCTCCCGAAGATGCTCACGCCCTTCAAGCTCGGCGTGGGCGGGCGCGTCGGAAGCGGCAAGCAGTACATGAGCTGGATCGCGCTCGACGATCTCATTGGCATAATCAAACGCGCACTTGATGACGAGCGACTGCGCGGCCCCGTCAACGCGGTCGCGCCGAACGCCGTGACGAATGAGCAGTTCACAAAAGCGTTAGGAGGCGCGCTCGGTCGCCCGACGATCCTCCCCGTGCCTGCGTTCGCGGCGCGGCTCGCGTTCGGCGAGATGGCCGACGCTCTTTTGCTTTCCAGCACGCGGGTCGAGCCTGCGCGCCTGAAGGAAGCCGGGCACGAGTTTAAGCACGCCGAGCTGGAAGGCGCGCTAAGGCATGTGCTGAAAAAGAAATGATGAATGCGGAATGATGAATGATGAATTGAAGGGAGCAAACCTCTTAACATTCATCATTCCGCATTCATCATTCATCATTCCTGTACGGGTCTTCCGCCGCGATGCGACGGTGGCGGAAGAACAAGTAGTAGACGGGTAGGCCGGCGGCGATAAGGACGATGCCGATGAAGGCGTTAAGGTTGACGCCCTTGATTCCGTCGGTCGGCAGCGAGCCGCCGAGGAGCGTGCGGACTTCCGCGAGCGCGCGGGCAGGGTCGGGCAGAAGCGTCGTGATGAGCAGGAACGCCGTGACGAGCAGGAAGAGAACGGGCACTACGGGGTAGCCCCATGCGCGGTAGGGGCGTTCGGCGTGCGGCTGCCGCCGACGAAAGAGGAAGATCGAGGCCGTCACAAGCCCGTAGAAAATCCAAGAGCCGAAGACGACGTAGTCGGTCAGCGCGTCGAACGAGCCGGAGAGCGCGAGCAGGCTGGCCCAAACGCCCTGCACGACGAGCGCGCCCACGGGAACGCGCGTCTTCCGGCTCAGGCGCGCGAGGTTCTGGAAGAACATCCCGTCGCGCGCCATCGCGTAGGGCACGCGCGCGCCCGTCAGTATCGAGGTGTGGAGTGTTCCTATTGACGAGGCGAGAAGCCCCGCGGCCATCAGGCTGACGGCGACCGGCCCGAGGAAGCTGACCACGACCTCGCGCGCCACGGACGACTTCGGCGAGACGCCCGCGACCGCCGTGGGGTCGAGGACGTAGAAGTACGCGATGTTGACGAAGACGTAGAGCAGGATGATGACCGCCGTTCCGCCTATGAGCGCGAGCGGGACGTTGCGCTGCGGGTTCTTCACCTCGCCCGCGGCCAGCGTCAGGTTGTTCCATCCGTCGTAGCCCCACAGCGCGCCGAGCATCGCCGCGCTGAAGCCCGCGATGCCGAGCTGCGCGACGCCCTCGCAGGCTTTCGCGTCGGTGTTAGACATCGCGAAGTGTCCCCAGTTGCCGCTCGCAAAAAGGAACGCCCCGACGCCGATGCCGAGGACGAGCGCGATCTTGACGCCCGTCAGAACGGTCGCGATCCAGCCGCTGACGGAGACCGCAGCGCAGTTGAGCGCCGTGAAGATGGCAATGGCCGAGAGCGCGACGACCTGCAACATGCCGAAGTTGAATTGGTGGCCGAAAACCTCGCGCGTGAAGAAGACCGGATTGAGCGAGCCGCCCGTCAGGTCGTTGAAAAAGATCGCGAGCGCAACCGCGACGGATGCCTGCGAGCCTGTCTTCGCGATGAATACCTGCATCCAGCCGTAAAGAAAACCCGTCCCTGAGCCGTAAGCCTCGCGCACGAAGACGTACTCGCCGCCCGCGCGCGGCATCATCGCCGAAAGCTCCGCGTATGTGAGCGCGCCCGCCAGACTCAAAAATCCGGCCACGACCCAGACCGTGACGACCATGCCGGGCGTGCCGACGTTGCACGTCATCACACGCGCCTTCAGGAAGACGCCCGTGCCGATGACGTTGCCGATGATGATCGAGACCGCGGCGACAAGCGTCAGCCCGCGTATGAGCGTGATGGTCTTTTCCGATTTGTCCATAAAGGTTTACGCGATTGTCTTTTCCTGCCTGTCTATATCGCTTTGCGTAATGTTCTTTTTCAACTTGTTCTTTTTCAACTTGCCCGCGACGGTTTTCGAGGCGCTACTCGTCGTCGGAACTCTTGCTCTGTCGCTTCCTGATATTTTCTTCCTGCATGCGTCGTAGTTCGGCTACAAACTCTTCGCGCTCGTCTTTCTCCTTCACCGCGCGACGAGTCTTATCGGTTAGATAGCGCTGGCCTTTAATCTCGGAATTCTGTAAGGAGTCTGCCCAGCCCCTTAGCTGACGTGAGATGTTCTCGGCTTGTAATTTCAAATTTGAAATCTCAAATTTCAAATTATTGAATGCCGGCAGACGCTCAAGCAGGCAGAGCATGGAGCGCACCTCGCCGGCAGAACCGCGCGCGATGTAGAGAAACATCAGAAGCTCGTTGCTCGTCCCGCGCTCGAAGCCTTCGGCGACGTTGTTGGAGATTGAGACGGTCGCGCGCTCCAACTGATCGCGCAGACTGCGTTGGCCTCTGAAAGCCTCGTCCGCCGTGAGAGCGTAAATCTCGACGGCCAGTTTGATAGCGGCCTGCCAGACGGGAAGCTCTTCAAAGCGTTGATAGTTCATCCCTAAGCCTCTTGACTCGAACCGTAGGACTGTTGAGAAGAATTAAGCATTACCAAACCTCGTTCGTCAGGAGGTCTTCGTATGAGTCTCGGCGTCGAATGATGTCGGCGCGCGCGCCGTCGCGTATGAGGACGACCGCGGGGAGGGGGCGAGCGTTGTATGTGAACATCTGCGCGATTGTGTACGCGCCCGTGTTGAGGAGCGCGAGCAGCTCGCCGGGGCGGACGCCTTCGGGGAGCTTGCGGTAGTCTGGAAGTTTGCCGCCGCGCTCGATGTCGAAGTAAACGTCGCCCGAATCGCACAAAGGGCCTGCGATTTTGTACGGAGTCTCCGAAGACTCGTCGGCGCGCGAGGCCGAGACGACGTGGTAGTACCACTTGTACGTCGTCATCGAGAGCAGGAGGTTGAAGCCCGCGTCGGTCAGCAGCCAAACGTCGCCGGTCTCCGGCCTTTGCTTGATGTTGCGAACCGTCGTGAGCAGCACGCCCGCGTCGGCGATGACGCTGCGGCCCGGCTCAAGAAGAATCGTAACGCCGTCGAGCAGATGCTCGGCCTCCGCGTCGCGCGCCGAATCGCGCGCGGCCTGAAGCGCGGCTGCTAGAACGTCCGAAGGCTCAAGCGACGCGCCGAGCATCTCGCGCTCTTCCGCGGGCAGCTCGTCGGCCTGCGAGCGGTCGCGCAGGTAGTTGACGGGAATGCCGCCGCCCAAGTTTATGTGCTCAAGCGTGTGGCCCGACTCTTCGTGGATGGTCTTCAGATGCTCCCACATCGTTTTGAACGCGGCGGCGAAAGGCTCAACGTCGGGCGTCTGCGAGCCGACGTGTATGTGTATGCCGCCGACGTGGAGAAGTTCCGGGTGGCGAAGCGCGCGCCGGAATGCGTCGAGGACTTCGCTCGAAGTTATTCCGAACTTCGATGTCATGAGCGCGGTCTGAAGGCCGAGGTGCGAGCGCGTGCCGATTTCGGGGACGAGCCGGAGCGCGACGCGGGCGCGCTTGCCCAAGGTGCGTGCGCGTGCTTCAATCAACTCGATCTCGTAGACCGAGTCGGCGTTGATCGAGTAGATTCCGGCCTCGATTGCTTGGTCAATTTCGTCGTCCGTTTTGCTCGTGCCGTTGAAGATAATCTGGTCGGGGCGAAAGCCCGCGCGCAGCGCCTTGAAAAGCTCGCCGCCCGAGTTGACCTCGCAGTCAATGCCGGCGTCGCGGATTGTTGTGAGCAGCCCCATCGTCGAGTTCGCCTTCGAGGCGTAGAAGAAACGGACGGGGTGGTTAACGTGCGCCGCCGCGTCTTTCAGACGCTCGCAGTTGGAGCTAACGCGGCGTTCCGAGAAGACGAAGAGCGGCGTGTCGTGCTCGCGCGCGAGCGCGGCTGTGTCAACGCCGTCAATGAACAGACGGCCCTCGCGCGACTCTAAGTAACCGGGGATCGCCCACGCGGGGGCGACCGTGGTTTGTGGCATTTGAAAGCTCCGCTTCGGGAAGGTTTGATTGCGACGGACGCGTGCGAAGATAATCTGCCCCTCGCCGAGCGTCAAGGACTTAAAACGAAAATGCTTCGTGAGGAGACTGCCAACGGTTTGGAAGAGACGGATTGGGCGACCGTGCGCGCGGAGTTCCCGGTCACGGAAAGGTACGCCTATCTGAACAGCGCGGGCGCGGGGCCTGTGTCGCGGCGAGCGGCGGCGGCGGCGGAGCAGTTCTACCGCGAGTCGGTAGAATCGGGCGACCGTCTCTGGAACATCTGGCTCGAACGGCGCGAGCGAGCGCGCGCGGACGTTGCGCGTTTGATTAACGCCGAGCCGGACGAGATAGCTTTCACGACGAACACCTCTTCGGGCATGAATCTGATCGTGGACGCGCTCGAAGGCGCGGGCGATGTCGTATCATGCGAGCTTGAGTTTCCCGTCTCGACCTTGCCGTGGATGCACAGAGGCGCGCGCGTCCGCCTCGTCAAAGCCGTCGAAGGTGAGATTCGCGCGGACGACGTTCTGGGAGCGATGACGAACACGACGGCTGTCATCTGTCTCAGCCACGTTCAATACTCGAACGGCTTCCGCATGCCGATTGAAGAGCTAGGAGCAAGCAAGGGACAGCGCACGTTCGTCGTCAACGCGAGCCAGTCGGCGGGCGTGTTTCCGATTGACGTGAAGCGCATGCGGATTGACGCTCTCTGTTCGACGGGGCATAAGTGGATGATGGCCGGTTACGGGTCGGGCTTCGTCTATCTTTCGCGCGAGCTGCTCGAACGGACACGCCCGCGCGCCATAAGTTGGATGAGCGTCGAAGACCCTTTCGCGATGCGGAACGATTCGATTGCCTTGCGCGCGGACGCGGGCGCGCGAGCCGAGACGGGCTGCCCACACTTCGCGGGCATCTTCGCGCTGGGCGAGGCCGCGCGGCTCATTCTCAAAATCGGCGCTGACAAAATCGAGCGGCGCGCGCTCGCGCTCAACCGACACATGACGGACAGCCTCGCGTCCGCGGGCTGGCGGGTTCTCTCGCCGCTCCGAAGCGAGGCCGCGCGCTCGGCTGAGACGCTCGTCGCGGCGGACGATCCGCACGGCGTCGTCAAGCATCTCTCGCGCCGCAAAGTCGCCGTCACCATCAAGCCCGAAGGCTTCCGCGCGGCCACGCATTTCTTCAACGACGAGACGGACATCGAACGCCTCGTCGCCGCGCTCGACGATATGCGAAGCGCTTCGGCGTAACCTTCATTTAAGGAGCAGCATCGTGGAAGCTGAACGCCCACTTTTCATTCCGGTCATCCTCGGCACGACTCGGCAGGGGCGCATGAGCGAGCACGTCGCGCGCTTCGTCTTCGGAGAGCTGTCGAAGCGCAAGAATGTTGAGAGCGAGCTGATTGACATACGCGATCTGAGTTTCCCGACGAGCGACGCGGGCGAGGGAATCAAGGACTCGAAGTTCTCCGAGACGGTCGCGCGCGCCGACGCGCTCCTGCTCGTCGTGCCTGAGTACAACCACGGCTACCCCGGCCTGCTCAAACACGCGCTCGACACGAACCTGAAGGAGTACATACACAAGGCGGTCGGCATCTGCGGCGTCTCTGCGGGGCCGTTCGGCGGAACGCGCGTCATAGAGAACCTTCTGCCCGTGATGCGCGAGCTTGGCCTCGTGACGATCTTCTGGGACGGGAACTTCTCGTCCGTGCAGAAGGTCTTCGACGACTCCGGCACGTTGCTCGACGCCGCATACGTCCGTCGCCTCGACAAGTTTTTCAAGGAGCTTATCTGGATGGCGAAGGTGCTGAGGCACGGTCGAGAGAGCGTCGGAATCGAGGAAGAGTAAGCGGAGCGACAAGTTCATTCGCGATCGCGCACACGGTCGGTTTTTCAAAAGGAGCGAAGCATGGTAGACAGCGGAAAGATGATCTGTCCGACGTGCGGCGTGGAGATGAATTGCCACGCCGAGAAGATTGATTATGCCGCGGGGCTTGCCGAGCCGGACGCGATTGACGAAGACCTCGGCGGAGTCGTCGAAGAGTTCCACACGTGCCCCGAATGCGGCCAGACGCTCGCGCGCCGCTCGGTCTGAAGCGGATTTGACAGGCAAATTTCGGTTGGGTATTTTCTTCAAGTCACTGGTAGGTGAACTGCTTCAGCCTCTATTCAAACACGCGAGTAGCCCAACGTCGAAGCTTTAGATTATTGAGACTAGAGAGAAGGGAAATTTGAGCGAGGCTAAAATTTTAGCCGCTCTTGTGGCTGCTGGATATTTCGTGTCAATACCTTTCGGGTCAGGGCATAAGTATGATTTCGTAGTTGATGATTCGACTCACCTCTTCCGTGTACATTGCAAGACAGGCCGGGTTAAAAATGGGGCGCTTGTTTTTAATAGCTATAGCCAGTCGGGTAATGGCGCGACCAAGCAAGGCTATCACGGGTTGGCAGATCTGTTTGCCGTTTTGAATCCAGAGAGTGGTGAAGTATATTTAGTGCCGGTTGAAAATTTCGGGACGACAGGCATTAATTTGAGGTTGATTCCGACGTTGAATGGACAAGTTCAGAAAATCAACTGGGCGGTCGATTACCTTCTGACCCCGGTCAGAAATGCGGTTTAATTTTCAGCGCGAGTAGCTCAGTGGTAGAGCATCTGGTTCCCAACCAGAGGGTCGCGGGTTCAATCCCCGTCTCGCGCTTTCCTACTTTTAGCCGGCAGTTCTTTCCTCACACCTGTAGTACCAATTAGAGACACGCTGCACTTCGACAGTACACGCCCGCGCCAGTTTCCCAACGGCCTACCCAAGTTATTCAGCCAACTTCCCCTTTTCGTATCCGCCGCGCATGGCACGTTTGTTGCGCGTTGAAGTTGAGAACGATTGAGGGTATTTTAAAAGCACGGAGGAAAAGTGAAGTGTTGAATAAAATTGTTGCCGGCGTTTGCGCGCTCATGCTCGCCGCAGTCGTCGCGGGTTGTAGCCAAAACGCGGTACGCACCGCGCCGGATAATTCGGAAATCACGACCGAGACGACGGACGGCGTAACCATTGAGACGCGTACTTTCAAAGACCCGAACAGCCGCGTCGAAAGGGTCGTCGTCACGACACGCAACGGCAAGCGCACGGCGCGCGTCTATTACCGCGATAAGACGACGAAAGACTTGGCCGACAACGATGTCGAGCGCGCACTGAGCGCGACCGGCGATGCGCTCGTAACCGCCGGCAACGAGGTCGGCGACAAGGCCGAAGACGTAGGCGGGGCTGTGGTTGATGGCGCGAAGAAAGTCGGCTCCGAGGTGGGTGACAAGGCTGAAGACGTTGGCGGCGCAACGGTCAACGGGGCGAAGAAGGTCGGCTCTGAAGTCGGCGACAAGGCCGAGGATGTTGGCGGCGCGACCGTGAACGGCGCGAAGAAGGTCGGCAAGGCTACAGCCAAAGGCGCGAAGAAGGTCGGCAGCACGATTAAGAACGCCGTCACTCCGTAACACTCAACTTCAACTTGTTCAAGAAGGGCGGCTGTCGTCGTGGCGGCTGCCCTTTTGTTCGTTGTACGACGGGTCAGTACCGGGAGCGTTAGCGACCGGGTAGCTCGTTGTTTAAATGTGACCTTGAGCAAACAGGCGCAGTTGCACCCCGTCGCTAACGCTCCGGGTACTGACCCACCGCCAGTCGCGGTCGAAGAACACTTGGGCCAACCGTTTTCGCCGCGCGCGACGTGTGCGGCGGTGTTATACTCGCGCCCGAACCCGCCTTCAGGGATCGAGTAGAGACCTGCGGCGGGCCGAAATGTTCGGGAGGTGCAAATCCGTGGCCGAGACGAATAGCTGGACTGTCATCTGCCCCTGTTGCGAGGCGACGCTCATCATAGACGCGCAGACGGGCGCGATAATCTCGCATCAGGAGAAGGCGAAGCCGGTCGCCTCGTTCGAGGAGATGGCGAAGGAGATGGAGCGGCAGAAGAAGGTGCGCGAACAGGTCTTCTCGCAGGAGCTTGGCTCGCACAAAGACCGCGAGCGCCTGCTCGAAGAAAAATTC
>DASQLL010000194.1:0-2741 GCA_035630035.1 Pyrinomonadaceae bacterium
GCGTCTGCGAAATCCTTAACGAGATGGCCGCGTCGCAGTCTTCCGGCGTCGGCTCCGCGCATCAGGCGACCGCCTCGCGCACGAACGCGCGCGAAGCCTTGCGCGAGTCGCTACAGGCCGTGACGCGCACGGCGCGCGCGATGGCGCTCGACACGCCGGGACTTGAGAACAAGTTCCGACTCCCGCGCAGCGGCAGCGATCAGGCTCTCTTGAACACCGCGCGCGCATTCGTCGCGGATGCGACGCCGCTCAAGCCCGACTTCATAAGGCACGAGCTGGCCGCGTCCTTCATCGAAGACCTGCAAGCTGACATCGCAGACCTCGAACGAGCCATCGGCGGCCAGAACACCGGGCGCGACGCGCACGTCACCGCCACGGCCTCGATTGACTCCACGGTCGAGCGCGGAATGGTCGCCGTCACGCGCCTCGACGCCATCGTCCGCAACAAGTTCCGCGACAACCCCGCCACGCTCGCCGCTTGGGAGAGCGCACGCCACGTCGAGCGCACCACACGCCCGTCCAGACGCCCGAACGGCGACGCGGAAGGCAATACGCCCGAAGGGGACGACAAAACGTAGTCCACTCCCCGGCCCGAACGAAAAGACCGGCGCAGGCTTCAACGCCTCGCCGGTCTTTTCGCGATGAAAAAAAGCCGCTACTGAAAATCGCTCTGATGGTGTAAATTGATTGGCCCGGCCAACTTCTCCGAAGTCAGGAAATCAGGAATTGGAAAACATAGACAGCACCCGGTTCGTGGTCTTGACCGGCCATCTGGACGAACAGCCCCTGCCCGATCTCATCAGGAAACTTCGCGTGCTGAAAAAGTCGGGCCGGCTTCAGGTCGAGTACGCGGACACGCCCGGCGCGTTCTTCTTCGAGGACGGCCAGCTCGTTGACGCACAGCTCGGCTCGCTGCGCGGCGTCGAGGCTCTCTACTCCGCGCTCGCGCTCGGTGGCGCATCCTTCAACTTCAACCCGCTCGTCCGCCCGCCGGAGCGCAGCATAGACAGGCAGGGGCAGCAGTTCATACGCGACCTCGTCGAAGCCCCCCGGCGCGAAGGTCTCGCGGAAGTCAGAGCCGTGGGCGCGCAGCTCGACGCGCCGCATGCATCCTCAACATCTCTGCCGCAAGGAGCGCAACTCCAACTCCCGCCCGCAGCCGAGCTGATGGCTCCTCTGGAAGAGCGCCTGACGGCGGTGGAGGACGCGATTCACACAACCTCGCACCGCTTCTCGCGCGAGCGTCTGATCTACGCCGTCGTCATAGGCTTCCTCGCGGGCCTCAGCATAGTCACGACGCTGGGCGTCATCTACGGCCCGTTCCGCTCAAAGCCTGTGGCGGTCGCGGGCGCGGCAAGCGACAAAGCCGCCATTGAAGGCTCGCGCGCATCGCCTAATGCGCCCAAGGCTACGCAACAAGAAAACGTCGCGACGGGAAGCGAGCGCGGCGGAGTCCCGCCGGCATCAGACTCAAATCAAAATGCGAAACCGGCGACGGAAGGGGCGCAACCGCTCGTGCCGTCTACGGCGGCGGTGATAAGCACTCGAAGGTCAGCCGACGCTCTAACAGTGCGCGGCTCATACGTCGTGCAAGTCCTCGTGGAGGTGAAGGGCGGGCGCGTGACCGACGCGCGCGTGTGGAATCCGCGGCCCGGCGCGGGCGCATACGAATCGGTCGCGCTCAAGATGGCTAGGGAGCGTCGCTATCCCGAAAGTTTCAGCGGTAGCGAGAGGCTGCGGATCATCGTCAAGCCGTAGCAGACACTTCTCGCGCGCCGTCGTAGAAAAGAGATGCTGTTCATTCAAAGCAACAGTCTGACGCTCTCGATAACCGCGGGCGAACGCCTTCGACTTCTGGACGCGCTGGCGGCGGGCGGGCTTACTCCGCTCATACGCTCCGCGCGTCGCCGTTTTTTTCAGTCGCTCGTCGGGCAGGCCGGCAACGCGGCATTCATCGCGGCGGAGACGGAGCGAGAGTGCGCCGCGAAACAGGAGTCGGACGGGGGCGTCGCATACACGCCGGGCGATCTTTTCTGCGCGGGCGATTGCGTGCTGCTGCTCGTGTTCGGGGAGGGGGCGGAAGGCGGCGTGAGCGCGGGCTTGGTTTACAGCGTCGAGACCGCCGAGCCGCTCGCTAAGCTCGAACGCTTCTGCCGGGACGTGCGCGAGGCGTTGTCTGAGATTAGAGAAGGAAGGGAAGACGCGGCGGCGACTACGGAACAGGCGCACGAGCTACCGGACTGGCAGGCGCGCGCCGCCTGCTCGTCGCAGGGGCTTGCGCGCTTCATGGCGATTCAGCCCGCGGAGTTCGTGCGCGCCGCCGCCGTGCATCGAGGCGCGCTCGCGCTCGGTCGCGCTTCGGAGTTGATGGAGCAGCCTTCGGTTCGCTCGTTCCTGCGCCGCGTGCAGGAGATGCGGCGCGAGGGTTACACGCCGAGGCGTCTGCTCGCGGAGGCGGGCGCGACGTTGGGCGATGTGTCGGTCGAGCGAATGTTGGACGCAGGCCTTCTGGATCGCGAAGTGCGTGTGAGCTGCCGCAAGTCCGGCCACGCGCTCTTCGATCTGCCTTCGCCCGATTCGCTCGCGGCGGTCACAATCAGCCGTGCCAAGTGCAGCCAGTGCGCCGCGCCCGTTGCGGACGAAGTAATCGAAGAGACGATTAATCCAAGTCGTCTCGCCGTCGCGCTGCTCGAAGACGGCAGGTGGCTCGCCAACCGCGTCTACAAGATCGTCCGAAGCTT
>DASQLL010000195.1:0-9210 GCA_035630035.1 Pyrinomonadaceae bacterium
TTAACACGACCGTCACGCTTTCATACTTCATACTTCATACTTCATCCTTAATTTTATGACTAAGGGGCAGGAAACGGCGCAGAGGCTGATCGCGATTGTCGTCATCATGGCGATGCTCGGCGTGATGGGCATCCCCCTGACCGTCATCTTCTTCTTCTCGACGGTCGTCTACTTCGTCTGGCGTGCGGTGCAGCGCTCCGAGCAGCAGGACGTTAAGAACATCTTCGACTTCTACATCTCTGCCAACGAAGTCCTGCGCGACGACGAAAAGCGTTGGTACGGTTTCGAGATAAGCTCGGTCGTCGTCGAGGGCGAGCGCGTGCAGGCGCTGATGCCCGACCCGCCCCCTCTCGTCTATTTCGCGCTCGGCGCGCTCTACCAACGCGCGGGCGATCACGAGGCCGCCGCCGAACACCTCGCCTACGTCATAGAAGACGAACGCGGCGATGAGGGCGCGCGCGTTCAGCCTTCGCCGGAACTGCGACGCTACGTCGAGGTGCTGCGCCGTATCGAGCGCGATCCGGTGGAAGCCCCGCAGACGATGGCCGCCATCCGAAGCCTCGAACGCGCACG
Source organism: Pyrinomonadaceae bacterium (assembly GCA_035630035.1). Taxonomy (GTDB): domain Bacteria; phylum Acidobacteriota; class Blastocatellia; order Pyrinomonadales; family Pyrinomonadaceae; genus QHXN01. Next base: position 574 of record DASQLL010000195.1, read on the forward strand.
CCGCACGCGCGCAGCCGCCATGCTCGACGAAAGCCGCGAGAAGATTCGCGCACGCGCAGTGGAGTCCGTCGCGGCTCTACCCGCGCAGGATGCGACGGACAAAGGGCCGCATTCGCTCCCCGGCAAACGCCAGACGCCGAACGCCGCCAACCCCACCATGCCGCCGCCGATCTCCGACGTGCTGCGCGACCTGTACGAAGAAGAGAAGAAGACGGCCTAATAAAGTCAGAAACGCGAGCGTCAGCGAGCGTGTCCTTCACATATGACACGCTCGCTGACGCTCGCGTTTCTGACCTTTTATCGCACGCAAGTACGTTGGTGCTATCGGGCTGCGATTCTGCTATAAAAGCAGAAAGTCGTAGAAACTCTGTTCGCGCCCTTTCGTTTCAATAACCGAAGCCTGATGGAATCCGGGAAGAAGGTCGGCAGCTACGTCGTCGAGGAGCCGGTCGGTCGCGGCGGGATGGGCGTCGTCTATCGAGGGCGTCACGAGAAGCTGCGCCGAACGGTCGCCATCAAGTCCATCAACCCGCGCGGCACACACGATCTGCGTCGCCTGCGCCATCGCTTCGAGCGCGAGGCTTACGTGCAGGCGCAGCTCGACCACCCCGGCGTCGTCAAAATCTACGACTACATCGTCTCGGAGCAGACCTACTTCATCGTCATGGAGTTCGTCGAGGGGCGCTCGCTCGCAAAGATGATCTCGGATCATCATTCGGGTTTGGGCGTGGATCGCGCGCTAGACCTCTTCGAGCAAATTCTCGAAGCAGTCTCTTACGCGCACACCTTCGTCTACCGCGACGAAGGCGGCGCGACGCATCAGGGCATCGTCCACCGCGATTTGAAACCCCCGAACATCATGGTGACGCCCGACGACCGCATCAAGGTCACGGACTTCGGCATCGTCAAGCTCGTCGGCGCGGAGGCCACCGACACGTCGAAGATCGCATACGGCTCGCCGCGCTACGTCTCGCCCGAACAGGCCGGCGGCGAGCATCTCGATCAACGCTCGGACATATACTCTCTAGGCATCATCCTCTACGAGATGCTAACGGGCGAGCCGCCATTCGGTGGTCGCTCGGACAAGAAAGAAGCTTGGGCGCGCTCCGAAATTCTGCTCGCGCACCGCGAGAAGCCGCCGCGCCCGCCGTCGGAGTTGAGCAAGTCGGTCACAGCCGCCGTCGAGAAAGTCGTGCTGCGCGCGCTTGAGAAGAAGCCGGAAAGGCGCTTCGCCACCGCGGACGATTTCCTTCGCGCGCTCCAACGCGCGCGCGGCAAGGAAGTGGCCGCCCCCTCCGCCGTTAAAGGCGAACAGGCGACGGGAGTCGGCACGAAAGCCACAGGCTCTCTCGGCGACACGACCGACGGGTTTCTTCAGGACTCGTATCACACGCAGCCTATCTCATCGGAGACTTGCCCCGCGTGCGGCGCGGAGGTCGGCGGCGCGGACGCTGTATGCGCGCGTTGCGGACACGACCTTTCGTCTTCGCCCGCGACATCGGAGCTTGCGCGGCGCGAGTTCACCGCGCGTCAGGGCGGGCGCGGGCTGAAACTCGTCGCGGCAGCGGCGGGGCTGCTCGCGTTGCTCGCGGCGCTCGTCTACATCGTCAGCCTGAGTCTCGACGCACCTAACGCCCCGGAGACAAGCGCAACGCCGGCGACCTCCGCCGATAACGCGGGCAGAGCGCCTACGCCCGCGAGTCCGGCGTCGGGCACGGGCGTAGGCTTGCTGGAGGCTGTGTTGAAAGTTGATTCGACTTATGACAGCTACAACACGAAGCCTCTGAACGACGGCGTGACCGACGTGCGGCAGATCGGCGCGATGCGTTACAACGCGGGCAACTGGGTCTCCGCGGAAAGCCCCGAAGCGCACTGGGTCGAACTTGAGCTGAAGCGCCCCGCGCGCGTCACAGCCGTCTACGTCTACTGGGGCTTCGACCGTGGCCGCTACATGCCCTCGCGCCGCATCGAGCTGCAAGCGCCGGACGGACAGGGCGGCTGGCGCACCGTCTCGATGCTTGAGTCGGGCGAGAATTTCGACCGCGCCGCTTTCGACTTCGAGCCGCTGACCGCCGACAGGATTCGCGTCGTGCAGCCCGCGCAGGCGGGGCCGACGAACCGCCCCTTCGTGATGTGGCTGCGCGAGGTGCAGGCGTTCGGCTCGCAATAGTTGAAGGCGCGTGGCGTCGAAGGAATTGGCCTTACACTGATGCTAATTCGGGCGTGGCAGGAAACACTTGAAGTCTCACATTCGTAAACTCTGACAGCATGAATCCAACTTGGGGCGAGGGCTTCGATGTCAGAATACACTGCGGCAATGGATATGTCGGGCAGCAGTTACACGGTCGGCGAGCATTCCACACGCCGCATCATGACAGGCGATGCGGAGGCGGTGCGCCGCCGCCTTATCACCGCGCTCGAAATGTTGGGGTACAGCGTCGTTAATGAGAACCCCCTGCACGCACGCCGCGCGAAGTCGAAAAATGTCCTCAGCGCCGACTTCACAGAGCATGCGCGCAAAATCTCGGTCTCGCTGCGGCCCGCGAGCGAGACGGCGACGATAGCGACTTTCGACTTCGCTGTCGTTCACGGCGGATGCATGATGAAAGGCGACCTTCTGACTTTAGAGCGTGAGGCCGACGCGATAATCGCGCTCGCGACCTCACCGCCGGCTTCGGGCGTTTGCCGTGCGTGCGGGACTGAGAACGCGAGCGACGCGCGCTTCTGTCGCTTGTGCGGAGCGCCGAATGCGTCCGGCGCTCCCGGCGAGTTGGAAGTGCTGCGGCTTACCGCCGGCTCGCGCGCCTCGCTTCAGGAGATCACGGTCGGACTCACTATCGCGCTCGCCGTGCTCGCCATAACTCTGCCGATGATACTTTTCGGCAAGCCGAAAGCGGTCAACACCGGCTGGATATTCCTCGCGCTCGGCCAAGTTTTCGGATGGTGGATGACGCTCTACGGCATCCTTCGACTTCACAGGACGCTCAACTCGAAGCCGAACGAGTTGGCAGCTCCGAGCACAATCGTCGCGCAGGCGCTCCCGCACGCGCAGACCTCCGCGCTTCCTCCGGCGCGCTTCTCCGTGACGGAAGGGACGACCGAGCTTTTGGGTGTGAGCGCGAAGGAAAAAGAGAAAGTACACGTGCGTCGCGAGCAAAGCGACACAAGCCAGTTAAATTGAGCCGAGCGACTCACGATCTCGTTGCGGCCCGTCGGCGACCTGCCATCGTCATGCGTCTTTCCATTCGTCTTTCAAAATTCGACCGTAGCCGTTTACTATTCAACCAACATGCTAACTGCTGAGATCATCGCCGTCGGCTCCGAGCTGCTGACGCCGTTCCGAACGGATACGAACAGCCTCTGGCTCACCGACAAGCTCAACGGCGTCGGCGTCGAGGTGAAACTGAAAACGATTGTAGGCGACGACGACGCGCGTCTCGAAGAGGCTATACGCGACGCGCTCAAGCGCTCCGGCGTCGTCATACTCACGGGTGGCTTAGGCCCGACCGAGGACGACATCACGCGCAAGATCGCCGCGCGCGCGCTGGGCCGAAGGCTCTCGCTCGACGAAAAAATTCTGGAGGACATTAAAGCGAAGTTCCTGCACTGGGGGCGCAAGATGCCTGAGATAAACGCGCGGCAGGCGATGGTCGTCGAGGGCGCGGAAGTCCTCCCCAACCCGAACGGCACGGCCCCCGGCATGTACATCGAGCACGACTCGCGCGTCGTCGTCCTACTGCCCGGCCCGCCGCGCGAGATGCGACCGATGTTCGAGTCGCACGTCGAGGCGCGGCTTTCGGAGCGCGCGGGCGGCGTAAGCGTCGCGCGCCGCGTGCTTCGCGTCGCGGGGATGGGCGAGTCTGCCGTTGACGAGCGCATCGCGCCCGTCTACACGCAGCACAAAAATCCGCAGACGACGATTCTCTTCAACAACACGGAGATCGAGATTCACCTGACCGCGCAGGGCAAGACCGAGCAGGAGGCAGAGCTTCTGCTCGACGGACTCGCGGGTCAGATCGAGGAACGTCTGGGCCATGCAATCTTCGCCTTCCGAGGCGAGACGATGGAGGAGGTCATCGGCCTACGCCTCGGCGTTAACGGCTTCACGCTCGCCGTCGCGGAGAGCTGCACGGGCGGCCTCATCGCGCACCGCCTGACGGAAGTGCCCGGCTCGTCGAACTACTTCATGGAGGGCGTCGTCACATACTCGAACGAGGCGAAGACGCGCCTCTTGGGCGTGCCCACGGAGATGATCGACCGGCACGGCGCTGTGAGCGCCGAAGTCGCGGAGGCGATGGCCGAAGGCGTGAAGCGACGCGCCGCAACAGACTTCGGCCTCTCCATCACGGGCGTCGCGGGGCCGGGCGGCGGAACAACCGAAAAGCCCGTCGGCCTCGTCTACATCGCGCTCGCCGACGACGCCCACACAGAACATCGCCGCATCATGCTTCCCGGCGACCGCCACCTGATTCGCTGGCGCGCGTCTCAGGCCGCGCTCGACCTTCTGCGTCGGCGCTTGATTTGAGTTTGAAAAAAAAGCACCGAGCGTCCGCTAACCAAAGACGAAGTCTCTCATGCATCTTGACTAAGGGCGCGCGGATACCGGACGTTAGATGGCTGCCAATTAGCGGGACATGATTCGATGCCGGAAAATACTGTAATGAGAAAATAGACTTCAACTCGTCACGGAGCGCAATTGTGCCATGTATCGAAGCTTAGACTCTGAGAAAATTATTGACACTATCGGGACGCTCTGTAGAAGGATTGACGAGCGATTCCCCGGCTCAGGTCTCGGCAGGGTCTGTCAGGAGTTGTTGACAATCGCGGTGGAATCGCAAAAGCGCTCCGCTTGGATCGCCAAGCCGCAAAAGTCTCTCCGAATAATCGTCGGCACCCTGATTGCGATTATCGTTGTCGGCCTTTTAATCGTGCTGGCGAACGCGGACTGGCCCAGAAGCGGCTTCGATCTGGTCGTGCTAGTGCAGGTTTCGGAAGCGGGCATCAACGTCTTCATCCTGCTTAGCGCGGCAATTCTGTTTCTGGTCACAGGGGAGTCGCGCATCAAGCGTGGCCGGGCGCTCAAAGCGATTCACGAGCTGCGTGCGATAGCGCACGTCATAGACATGCACCAGTTGACCAAAGACCCCGAGCGGTTGCTGGTTCGCGGGATGGAGACGCCTTCTTCGCCTAAACGGAATCTCAGCCCGTCCGAACTCATGAGGTATCTCGACTATTGCAGCGAGATGCTTTCGCTCATCGGGAAGCTTGCGGCATTGTACGTACAGAAGTTCGACGACCCCGTGGCCCTCGCCGCGGTCAACGAAGTGGAAGAGCTGACGACGGGCCTCTCGCGTAAGATTTGGCAGAAGATCATGACGCTTGATTCCGATACGGTAAAGGCGGAAGTTTAGATACCGACTGACCGTCCGCCAGCCTACATCGCGCTCGCCGACGACGCCCACACAGAGCATCGCCGCATCATGCTCCCCGGCGACCGCCACCTCATCCGCCGGCGCGCGTCTCAGGCCGCGCTCGACCTTTTGCGAAGGCGTTTGATTTGAAGCGAAGAAAGAATCGCCGGCGAGTTCGATAACCAAAGACGTTTATAGCGTTATTGGCGAGAACGAGTGCCTTGGACGCCGACGTCCGGCGCGTTCGGAAGGAGAGGAGATGAGTCGCATACACTGCGCGCGCGAATCGGGGAGGATCAGTCGTCGCGCCTTCCTTGGCTCGGTGATCGTCATTTCGCTTGGGCTACTTGGGGCGAGGTGTCCGCCCGGTAGCGTAACGTTTCCCACGATCAGGGCGCTTCTGCCGGGAGCGCCGGGTGGCACAGCCCCTTGGCGCGGCACTAACAACGATACCAAGGTTCTGCTCGCGGTCGTTGAGAACCTTCGACCCGATGCGGACATCGAGGTGTCGGTGGGAGTGAGTCGTCATCGGGCTTGGAATAGCGCTGCTTATGTCCGCCATTTCGTGGTTCGACCCGATGCCCTGACGCCCGGCGAATCGCCCGACACTACTACGCGCCACTTCACGTTTCGTCCGCCCCACCCGGAGGATTACAAAAATAGTCAGCTAGTGTTCTTCAGGTGGTTTGTAGAGGCCACGCAGGACAACGGCGACCGGATAATTTTGGCAGAGAGTCCGCCACAATCCTTTCGGATAGGTGAAGTCGCTCAGGCTCAGGTAGACCAAACGCTGCGGGATGTACAGAACTCCGTCGTGCAGCGATTCGACCGGCCAACGAATCCCGTGCAGCACGGCGTTCCAACGCACCTAAACCGTTGCCTGCGCGGAATGGGGATAACCCTCTTGCGACACGGGCAAGACCTCAACGGCCCCATCAATCTGTTTGAGCCTCAACTGCTAATGTATGTCAATCGTGAGGACGGCAGTTGGCGTCTCATGGGCTGGGCCTACGGAACGGAGCATACCGGGGTAGACTCCCACCCGATAGTGTCGCCGATTCCTTGGGAGGCATGGTTTGTCCACGAAGCGGGGTGGCACCCGGCAGACGGCGGATTCGACCCCACGCGACCGTCGGACGACGTGCCGCGCGGTAGCCAGCCGGCAGAGGCTCCATTCCCCACGGTGGGGCCGGGCGGCGTCTGGCACCCACGCATCTGGGACCTCCACGTCTTTCGTCGCGACGACGGCGTGCCGATCTTGAGCATCGAAGACCCGGAGGTCGCGCGCGACTGCGAGGACTGGGACTCGAGCTGGTTCTTTATGGCTCCTGACGTGGACGTTCAGCCGCGCGAGTAACCGGCGCCGAAGCCCTCGATCAGTCTCTGATCGTGCCTTTCCTTGTCGCGCGCTTCTCCGGCTTGCTATAGTCTCTCCGCTCAAGCTCTTCAGTCTCTCACGTCGCAGTGGAGTTCGCCTGATGCTTCGCGCCTTCGTCGTCCTGCTGGCCTACCTGCTCGGCTCGATACCGTTCGGGTACTTGGTTGTGAAGTTCGCTGGGGGCGGCGACGTGCGCGAGACGGGTTCGGGCGGGACGGGCGCGACGAACGTGACGCGCAGCGCGGGCAGGTGGGCGGGGATTGTGACGCTGCTGCTCGACGCTCTGAAGGGTGCGGCGGCGGCGCTCATTGCGCGGCTGAGTTTGGGTGACGGCTCCGGCGCGGGCTGGTGGGTCGCGGCTGCGTCGGTGGCGGTCGTCGTGGGGCACGTCTTTCCTGTGTGGTTGAAATTCAGAGGCGGCAAAGGCGTGGCGACGGGACTCGGCGTCTTTCTGGTTCTCGCGCCGCTGGCGGTTCTGTGCGCGCTCTTCGTATTCGTCGTCATCGCCTGGGCGACGCGCTACGTCTCGCTCGGCTCGATGGCTGCGGCGGCGATGTTGCCGCTCGCCGTGTGGCTGCTGGGCAGTCGCGTCGGCCCGGACGAATTCATCATCCCGCTCCTGACGGCGGCCTCCGTCGGCGGCGCGCTCATAATCTTCATGCACCGCGCCAACATCGGAAGGCTTCTCGGCGGGACGGAGAACAAGTTGAAACTATGAACGCGGAACGATGAACGATGAACTGAAGACAGCCGGTTTTTAGTTCATCGTTCATCGTTCATCGTTCTGAGTTCAGAGTTAATTGTTATGCGTGTTGCGGTCATAGGTGCGGGCGGTTGGGGCACGGCGTTGAGCGTGGTTGCGGCGCGCGCGGGATGCGAGGTGCGACTTTGGTCGCGCAGCGCGTCGGTTGTTGATGAAGTCGAACGCGCGCGCGTGAACAGTGCGTACCTCGGCGCTCACGAGATTCCAGAAGGCGTGCATGCGACCGTGGACGCGGGCGAGGCGTTGAGGGGCGCGGAGGTCGTGATTCTGGCCGCGCCGTCGCACGCGACGCGCGAAGTTTTGAAGGGGATGCGCGACGCCGTCGAGCCGGACATGGTTTTTGTCAGCGCGACTAAAGGCGTCGAGGTCGAGACAGGCAAGCGCATCTCGGAGGTGGTCGGCGAAGTCTTGGGGCAAGCGGCGGCGTTGCGTTTCGTATGTCTTTCCGGCCCATCGTTCGCGCACGAGGTCGCGGCGGGGCAGCCGACGGCGGTCGTCGCAGCCTGCACAGACGAAAGCCTCGCGCGCCTCGTCCAGTCCGCGCTGAGCGCACAGAATTTTCGCGTCTACACGAACCCGGATGTCGTCGGCACGGAGCTTGGCGGCGCGTCGAAGAACGTGATGGCGCTCGCGGCAGGGATGGTCGCGGGTCTTGGTTTGGGAACGAACAGCGTCGCGGCCCTCGTCACGCGCGGCCTCGCGGAGATGACGCGGCTTGCGCTCGCGGAAGGCGCGCGGCTCGAAACGCTGATGGGACTTGCGGGACTCGGCGACCTCGTGCTCACATGCACGGGCAGCCTTTCGCGCAACCGCTTCGTCGGGCAAGAGCTTGGACGCGGGCGCGCGCTCGAAGACGTGCTGGCCGGCATGAAAGAAGTGGCCGAGGGCGTCCGCACGACGCGCGCGATCAAGCTCATCGCGGAGCGGCGCGGCGTCGAGATGCCCATCACAAGCGAGGTTCACGCCGTTCTATACGAATCGAAGAGCGTGCGCGCCGCGGTCGAGAGCTTGATGGCGAGGCCGCTCAGGGACGAGTTTGAGGGCACAAGCTGAAAGTATGAAGTCTGAACGCTGAACGCTGAACT
>DASQLL010000196.1:0-4187 GCA_035630035.1 Pyrinomonadaceae bacterium
CGCTGCGTCGGTGCGACGACGCTTAACGAGTACAAGAAATACATCGAGAAGGACGCCGCGCTCGAACGACGCTTCCAACAGGTCTACGTCGGCGAGCCGACGGTCGAAGACACAATCGCAATCCTTCGCGGACTCAAAGAGCGCTACGAAGTCCATCACGGCGTCCGCATCAAGGACTCCGCTATCGTCGCGGCGGCGACGCTCTCGAACCGATACATCACGGATCGCTTCCTGCCCGACAAGGCGATTGACCTCATAGACGAGGCCGCCTCGCGCCTCCGCATCGAGATTGATTCGCTGCCGCAGGAGATTGACGTGCTGGAGCGCGAAATCCTGCAACTCGAAATCGAGCGACAGGCTTTGCAACGCGAAGAGGACGAGCGCTCGAAGGCGCGTCTGAAGGACATAGAGCAGCGCATCGCCGATCTCAAAGAGACTTCATCCGGGATGAAGGCCAAGTGGCAGTCCGAAAAACAAGAGATCGAGCGGATGCGCGAGGCAAAGAACGAGCTTGAGCAGTTGCGTCTGCAACTGGAACAGGCGCGCAACGCGGGCGATTTGACGCGCGCCGCGGAGCTTCAGTACGGCAGGATTCCAGAGCTTGAGCGCACGTTCGCAGCGGAGCGCGAGAAGCTTGCCGAGTTGCAGCGTGACGGCGTGATGCTCAAGGAAGAGGTTGACGAAGAGGACGTTGCGCTCGTCGTCGCAAAGTGGACGGGCGTGCCCGTCTCGAAGATGCTCGAAGGCGAGATGCAGAAGCTCGTCACGATGGAGGAGCGTCTGCGCCAGCGCGTCATCGGACAGGACGAGGCTTTGACCGCGGTCGCAAACGCCGTCAGGCGCGCGCGCGCGGGCCTTCAAGACCCGAATCGTCCCGTCGGCTCGTTCATATTCTTAGGCCCGACGGGCGTCGGCAAGACCGAGACCGCGCGCGCGCTCGCGGAGTTTCTGTTCGACGACGAGCGCTCGATGATTCGTTTAGACATGTCGGAGTACATGGAGAAGCACGCCGTCGCGCGCATGATCGGAGCGCCCCCCGGATACGTCGGCTACGAGGAGGGGGGGCAGTTGACCGAGTCCGTGCGGCGCAGGCCGTACAGCGTCATCCTCTTCGACGAGATAGAGAAGGCGCACCCCGACGTTTTCAACATACTCTTGCAGATTCTCGATGACGGGCGACTGACCGACTCGAAGGGCCGCACAGTTGACTTCAAGAACACGGTCTTAATCATGACCTCGAATCTTGGGAGCCGTGAGATTCAGGCCGTGAGCGACGACGAGAAACAGGTGCGCGAGGCCGTGCTGGAAGTTCTGCGCGAGCATTTCAAGCCGGAGTTTCTGAACCGCGTTGACGACATCGTCGTCTTCCACCAGCTCTCGCGCGAGCAGATCGGCGAGATCATCGAAGTGCAGCTCGAACGACTTCGCAAGATGCTCGCCGAGCGCGACATGCACATCGTCCTAGACGATTCGGCAAAGCAGTTGCTCGCGAGCGAGGGCTACGACCCGATGTACGGTGCGCGCCCTTTGAAGCGCGCGATACAGACGCTCATACAGAACCCGCTCGCGACGAAACTGCTGCGCGGCGAGATTCTGCCCGGTCAGATCGTGCGCGTATCGGCTGACGGCGACGGGATGCAGTTCACGACTGAGACGAACGCCGCCGACGCGGCAGGAGCGAAATGATGATCGCACAATGCGGCAAGGTGAAGGCGAGGCGTGTTGCCTCTTTTAAGTCGCCGTGCGTCGCCCGGCGTCCAACATTTTCTTTCGGAGGCTTAAAAATGACGAGACACAGATTCGATCCGGTGCGCGACCTCTTCGGGTTGCAGGAGCGCATGAACCGCCTGTTCGAGGAGGCCGCCGAGCGTCGCGCGCGCACGGGCGAGGACGAGGGCGAGATAGAGCGCGCCGACTGGATTCCGGCTGCCGACGTTTACGAGGACGAGCGCGAGTACACGCTCGCGCTCGATCTGCCCGGCATCAAACGCGACGGACTCGACGTGAGCCTAGACGACGGCAAGCTCGTCATACGCGGCGAGCGCGCGGCCACAGAGGGCGTACACGCGCGGCGCACGGAGCGTCCGCAAGGTCGCTTCGTCCGCAGTTTCAGCCTGCCCGACGCGGTTGACCGTCAGTCAATCGCGGCTGACTACAAAGACGGCGTGCTTCTGCTCCACCTGCCCAAGCGCGGCGAGCAGCCTGAGCGTCGCGTTAAGATTGACATCAAGTAAGGGCGTGAACCGTAAACCGTAAACCGTGACGAGAGATTGTGCCGATTCGAGGCTTGAGTGGTAATCTTTAAATTCGCGAAAACGACAATTTCTGTTCACGGTTCACGGTTCACGATTTACGAACATGAGATTTTTCCGCAGGGAGAACAAAAAGCAAGATATGGCAGAGAGGAATACGGCTGACAAGGATTGGCCGGACGAGTTGGTTTCTGACGAGACGGCGAGCAGGATTCGCGTCAACGACCGCAGGCGTTTCAACGCCGACGGCGACGCGGGCGAAGGCGTCGAATCAGAGGCGGGCGACGAGCCGAAGCTCAAGCCTTCTTACGTCGAAGAGCTTGAGGCGCGCACGCGCGTCGCCGAGCAGAAGGCCGCCGACGTGCAGGCCCGCTTCGAGCAGGTGCGCGCGGAACTCAAGCGCGAGACGGACGAGTTGCGACAGAGGCTCGCTCGCACTTCGGAAGAGCGCGTCGCGCGCGAGAAGGCGGCGTTCATCGCCTCGCTGCTGCCCGTGATGGATAACCTGCGCCGCGCAATCGAGGCTGCGGAAGAAGGCGGCCCGAAGGATGCGCTGCTCGACGGGCTTCGCGGCACACTCAGCGGCTTCGAGAACGCAATCACGCAGTCCGGCGCGGAAGCAATCGAGGCCTTAGCGCAGACCTTCGACCCGGAGCTGCACGAGGCCGTTGACACCACGGAGGTCGAGCCGGAGCTGGACGGGCAGGTCACGGCGCAGTACAGCCGCGGCTACCGCATGGGCAATCAACTGCTCCGGCCCGCGCGCGTGCAGGTCGGTCGAGCGCGCGGCGCGGCGCAGAGTGCGGGAGAAGGATAAAATTTTTAATTTCAGATTTGCGATTTTTGATTGAAGGGTGAAGCGGTCGAGCCTTTTTTCAAATCGCAGATCTAAAATCGCAAATCTAAAATTCCATTGAGGAGAAATAAAAAGTGGCAGCGAAGCAATTGAAGTTCAGGGAAGACGCGCGGCACGCGATGCTTCAGGGCGTGAACGTTCTGGCGAACGCGGTGCGCGTGACGCTTGGGCCTAAGGGCCGCAACGTCGTCCTCGGCAAAAAGTACGGCTCGCCCGTCATCACGAAGGACGGCGTGACGGTAGCGAAGGAGATCGAGCTTAAAGACAAGTGCGAGAACATGGGCGCGCAGATGGTTCGCGAGGTCGCCACGAAGACCAACGACATCGCGGGCGACGGCACGACAACGGCCACCGTTCTCGCGCAGGCCATCTTCCGCGAGGGCGTCAAGAACGTTACGGCGGGCGCGAACCCTATGCAGCTCCAACGCGGCATACAGCTCGGCGTCGAGGCGGCGACGAAAGAGCTTGAGAAGATGTCGAAGAAGGTCAAGAGCAAAGAAGACCTCGCAAACGTCGCAGCCGTCTCCGCCAACAACGACCGCGAGATCGGCGAGCTTATCGCCGAGGCGATGGATCGCGTCGGCAACGACGGCGTCGTCACGGTCGAAGAGTCGAAGTCCATGCAGACCGAGCTTGATCTGGTCGAGGGCATGCAGTTCGACCGAGGCTACTTGTCGGCCTACTTCGTCACGAACCCCGACCGCATGGAGGCCGTGCTGGAAGAGCCTTTGATTCTTCTTCACGAGAAGAAGATCGCGGCGATGCGCGACCTTCTGCCGCTGCTCGAACAGGTCGCGCAGCAGGGACGACAACTCCTCATCGTCGCGGAGGAAGTCGAGGGCGACGCGCTCGCCACGCTCGTCGTCAACCGTCTGCGCGGCACGATCAAGGTCTGCGCCGTCAAAGCTCCCGCGTTCGGCGACCGGCGCAAGGCCATACTCGAAGACATCGCAACGCTCACGGGCGGGCGCGTCATCACCGAAGACCTCGGCATCAAGCTTGAGAGCGTGACGATAGAAGACTTGGGACGTGCCAAGCGCATCATCGTTGACAAAGACAACACGACGATTGTCGAAGGC
>DASQLL010000197.1:0-2622 GCA_035630035.1 Pyrinomonadaceae bacterium
GAGGGCCGCGCCGTTCTGACCTCTTCGGACGTGAACGAAGTGTCGGCGGAGGACACACGCTGGGGCGGCGGTCATGGCGTCTTCACGTGGGCGCTTTTGGAAGGATTGAAAGGGAAGGCGGACGCAAACCAAGACCGCTTCATCACCGCGGGCGAGTTGTTCGGCTATGTCCGCAACACCGTGCGGATCGAGACGCGCTTCAAACAGAACCCGCGCGCCTTGCCCGGTATCAACACAGACCTCGCGCTCGCGTTCGTGAGGGAGCAATAATCAGATTCGGCAGGGAGCACAACGGGCGATAATTACTTTGACGTAACTCTGCCGCCGGAACTCACTTTGATTTGTCCCTGCAAAGCTTGATGGCCGACTGTAAGGCCCGTGCCATTCGTTCGGCGCGCGCCCTGTCGTTGAATTGAAGGTCGAGGCCGCTGTAGGCGTTGACCGCGCCGCTGCCGTCGCCCTTCAGCTCGCGTATCGCGCCTGCCCCGCCCGCCGCGTTGATGCTCAGATTCCAAACCTCGATGCTGAAAGTCGTGTTGGGCACGCTGCGCGGCTCGACCTTGACGCTGTCCGGGTCAAGCTCGGCGAGCGAGACTGAGAGCGTGTCGTCTCGGTCTCGCCAATCAATGCGGCAGCCCTCAAACTTGATTGGTTCATAAGCGATGCTCACATCGCTGATCGTCGTCGGGCTGCTCGCATCTTCCGCTGCCGTCGTTGACTGGTATGTGAACTTGTTTGAGAAGTTCTTCCGTATCCAGTCAATCGTCACTCCAAGCGACGCCGCCGGATCGGGTTCGCCGGATTCTTCCTTCACACTTGCCGTAGCAGTCTCCGGCTGCGCCTGTTCCTGCGCGGGCTGCGCTTGCGCTTGAGAAACGCTCGACATCTCTTGAAGGGGCTTCGGCGTTTCCTGCGCGGGCTTGGGCTGTTCGCTTGCGCTCTCCAGAATTTTCTCAACGTCCAAACCCGCCGACTTCTTCTTCTTAGTATCAAGCGCGCGCAGTCGTATTCTCGCAAGCTCTGCGAACTGCCCTTCGGGATATTTTCGCAGGTAAGCGGCGAACTCTTCCGCGTCGTCGCTATTCTTGATGCTGTCCCAGAAGCTCAGCTCGACCGCGAGAAGGGAAGAGGCATCGCCGGCCTGCGACGTTCGCTTCGGCGTCGGGGCGACGACCGCCGGTCGCTTGCTTGCGTTGGACTGTGCGCTCGCGGGCGTTTGCTTGCTCGCGGCTTCGGGCGTCTCGCGCCTCTGTGTTGCGACCGGCCTACTGCGCTCGTCTCGAACCGGAGGCGGTTGACTCGGCTCGCCGGCAGTGGCCGCGCTCGTGCTGCCGTCAGGGTGTAGCTCCTTCCTAAGCTGCTTCGCGAGTGATGCGTCCAGTCCTTCGAGAATCCTGAACTGTTCTTCGGCTGCTTTGGCGTCGTGCAATCCGAGATATGTAAGCCCGAGCGAGAGGTGCGCTTCCGGGTAATCGGGCTTGAGACGAATGGCCTGTTTGAGATATCCGAGCGCGTCCTTGTAGTTCTGGAGCCACTGGTACGCGAAGCCGATTCCGAAATAGGCTTCCGCGTATTCGGGGTCGAGCCTTATGGCTTGGACGAACGGCTTGAAGGCGTCGCCGAACTGAGCCATGTCGTTATATGCCGCGCCGAGGCTGTAATGCGCGTCGGCGTTCCAAGGGGCGACGCGTATGGCCTGCTGGTACGCGGCGAAACCTTCCTTAACCTTTCCGGCGCGCATGTATGCGTCGCCCATGCTGATATACGCCTCGGCGTTTCGGGGGTCGAGCGCGATGGCCTGTGTGTAAGCTCTGATCGCCTCGTCCCACTTCCCGCTTTCCGCGTACTCGAATCCTTCGTCGAGGAGCTTCGTCACGCGGGCATCCTCCGCGCCCGCCGTCGCGGCGCTACGCGAAGGCGACTTCGCGCGCACGCTCTTTCCGCCCCTGCGTTGCGCGTGGGCTTGCGCGCCGCCTGCGACACAGAGAATGAGTAGTGCGATGAGGGCGCAGAGGTGTTGACGTTTGCGAGCGTTTGGATTCATGTTGGCTCCTGAAGTGCGGGCGCGGGGCCGAATGGTTTGAATGAGACCAGACATCGCCGTTGACGCGATGCGGGCGCAATTTAACACGAAGCAAGACCCTCGACAATAGTTTCGACGATGACGAAGACTATTGCCGGAGGGCCAACTGCGTGTAGGCTTTATCTTTTAGTGTCGAGTCAGAAGCTGCGCTCGGCCACGTTCATTTTCTGGAGGACGAAGACGACGCGCATCGTCTGCGGCCTGCGGTCGAGCGAAGCGGGGACGAAGGCGGGGTTCTTCCTGAGCGCGTCCTGAAATTCATCAACCATGCGGCGGTTGCGCGGCGGCTCGACCACGGCGGCGAGCGAAGCGCTGCCGTTGCTGTAAACGTCTGCGACGACGATCATGTCGTCATCGTCGGGGCTGCCCGCGCTCGGCGGCGAGAGCGTGAGCGCGGCCAGCGCGCCGCGCGGGTTAAGCGTGGGCGACTCGGACGTGAAGGCCGCGCGCGCGGCCACCGACAGCGCGGGCGAGAGCGGTCGCGTCACGTCGTACTGGCCGGGCGTCTCGACCCACGTCACGGTGTAGGGCAGCCCCGC
>DASQLL010000198.1:0-4981 GCA_035630035.1 Pyrinomonadaceae bacterium
ATGGGCCGCGCCGGGATGGTCGGCGACGAGATCGGCTCCGCGCTCATCGGCTCGCGGCTCGTGCGCGACCTCATGCGTCTATGCTTTCTGATGGAGCGAGTTTACGCGCCCTACCCGAAGTGGCTCGGCACGGCCTTCAAACAACTCGACTGCGCCGTGCAGCTCTCGCCCGTCTTGCGCGCCGCGCTCGCGGCCAACGACTGGCAGGAGCGCGAATCTCATCTCGCGCACGGCTACGAGATGGTCGCCGCGATGCACAACCGGCTCGGCCTGACCGACACGCTCCCCTCGGAGGCGCGCGACTTCTTCGGTCGCCCCTTCCGCGTCATCGCGCTGCACGGCTTCGCCGACGCGCTTCTGGCGCGCATTACCGACGAGCGAGTGCGGCGCATCGCCGAGCGTCGCCCCATCGGAAGCATTGACCAGTTCAGCGACAGCACAGACCTCGTCTCGCACGCCGCGTGGCGCGCGACGTTACGAAAACTTTACGAGTAGCACAATGGCTCGGCTACAAAATTCCAGTTGAGCATAAGATGAAAGACTGCTCACCGCCGCAGGCGCAGAGAACGCAGAGGGGGCGCAGAGAGAATTCAATTCTCTGCGTTGCCTCCGCGTCCTCTGCGCCTCTGCGGTGAGTCCCCCGATTTTCACTTGGCTGAGAAGTGTTTTATACATGGATGGAGGAAAAACGTGAGACGAACCCTCATCACAATCGCCTTGCTCGCGCTCGTCGCCGCCGCTTCCGCGCGCACGTTGGCGCAGGAGACGAAGACGGGCGAGGCGCAAGTCCAGCGCGTCGCGGAGATTCAGGCCGCGTTGCGCGAAGCGAACCTCGACGGCTGGCTCTTCTACGACTTTCGTCGCAGCGACCCACTCGCCTATCGCATTCTGAAACTCGGCGACCGGGGCGTGACGACGCGTCGTTGGTTCTACTACGTCCCCGTCGTCGGCGAGCCGGTCGGGGTCGTGCATTCGATTGAGCGCTACCGCCTCGACCAACTGCCCGGAAGGAAGATCGTCTATCGTAGCTGGCAGGAGCTTCACGCCGCCGTGCGCGACGCGCTCGCTTCGGGCGGTCTCAAGAGCAAGCGCGTCGTTCTAAAAAAAATCGCGATGCAATACTCGCCGCAGAACGACATCCCATACGTCGCGCGCGTTGACGCGGGCACAATCGAGCTTGTGCGCTCGATGCCCGCCGTCTCCGTCGTCACCAGCGCAGACCTCGTGCAGCAGTTCGAGGCCACGCTCACGCCCGAACAGCTCGCCACGCACCGCGAGGCCGCGGACAAAATTCACCGCGTAATCATGGACGCCTTCGCGGAGATCGCGCGCCGCGTGCGCGCCGCCGAGCCGACGACCGAATACGACATACAACAGTTCATCAACCGAAGGCTCACAGAAGAGGGCATGACCGCGGGCGGCCCGAACGTCTCCGTCGGAGCGAACAGCGCGAACCCGCACTACCAACCGAGCGAGCAGGCAAGCGCGCCGATACGCCGCGGCGACTTCGTTCTGTTCGACGTGTCGGAAAAATTAAAGACACCCGGCGCGATTGTCGCCGACCAGACGTGGGTCGGCTACGTCGGCGACCGAGTGCCCGAAGAGCATGTCCGCATCTTCAACATCGTCCGCGACGCGCGCGACGCCGCGACCGCATTCGTCCGCTCGGCTGTGCGCGACGGCAAGGTGATACGCGCCGCGCAGGTTGACGACGTGGCGCGCGGCCATATCAAGCGCGCAGGCTACGGCGAGCAGTTCACGCACCGCACCGGCCACTCCATCGGACAGGAGGGCCACGGCAACGGCGCGCACATAGACAACTTCGAGACGCGCGACGCGCGACGCATCATCGCGCGCACCTGCTTCTCAATCGAGCCGGGCATCTATCTCGAAGGCAAGTTCGGCGTCCGCTCCGAGATAAACGTCTACGTCGGCGAGCGCGACATCGAAGTGACGGGCCAGCCGATTCAGACGGAGATCGTTGCGATACTCAAAAAGCAGTAGACAGTTTTCAGTAAGCGGGATAGGGCTATAAACATTCGCGCTCACTTTCGGAAACTGAAAACTGAAAACTGAAAACCGAAAACTGCCATGCTCAACTTCGCCATACAGACCGCGCGCGACGCGGGCCGCGTGCTTGCCGAGAAGTTCGGGCGCGCGCTTCAGGTCACGAACAAGGGCGACATTGATCTTGTGACCGAGGCAGACCTCGCCGCCGAACTACTCATCGTCGAGCGCATACAAAGCTACCACCCGCGCCACGCGATACTCGCCGAAGAAGCGGGCGAGGTCGTCGCGATAGGCGGCGCGCAATCCGAGTATAAGTGGATCGTTGACCCGCTCGACGGCACGACGAACTACGCGCACGGCTACCCGGCGTTCTGCGTCTCAATCGCGCTTGAGCATGAAGGCCGCATCGTCGTCGGCGTCGTCTACGACCCTTTGCGCGACGAGATGTTCGCAGCCGCGCGCGGCGAGGGCGCGACCCTGAACGGGCGGCGCGTGCGCGTCTCCGATGTCGTGGAGCTTAACCGCGCGCTGCTCTGCACGGGCTTCCCTTACGACGTGCGCTCGCGCGAGCGTTTCGCGCGCCACTTCGCGAGCTTCATCATGCGCGCGCAGTCAGTCCGCCGCGACGGAGCCGCCGCGCTCGACCTCGCATACGTCGCCGCCGGTCGCTTCGACGGTTTCTGGGAGGAGGGACTCAGGCCCTGGGACGTGGCCGCGGGCGCGCTTCTAATCGAAGAGGCGGGCGGGCGCATCACGCACTACGACGGCAAGCCCCTCGACATCTACAACCAATTCATCGCCGCCAGCAACGGCCTCGTCCACGATGCGATGCTGGAAACGCTTCAAAAGCCGTGACGGGTGACGGGTGACGGGTGACAGGATAAAGGCAAGCTCTTTCCTGTCACCCGTCACCCGTCACCCGTCACGGCTTTTTTCGGCCAACGCGCGGCGGCTCACGTCTAAAGACACTGTGGCGCGCTGGCGCTTGCATGCGCGTCCGTACTTTTGAAGAAATTCGGCGTGGCTCTCCTGATGTTTGAACACGCCCGTTAAAAAGAGAAGGAGAGACTATGAGGAATAGACTGTCGAAGATTTTCTTAACGCTCGCCGTCTTGTCGCTGGCCGCGCTCGCGCTCGCGCCCGGCGCGGACGCTCAACGCCGACGCAGCCCGCGCGCGCGCGGCTACACGAAGGCCGAAGTTGACGCCGTCATCCGCCACGTCGAGAACCGCAGCGACGAGTTCGTCAGGCAGTTCGACAGAGCGCTCGACCGCAGCGGACTCGACGGCACGCGCCGCGAGGACAACCTGAACGAGCAGGCGAAGAAGTTGGAGAGAACGCTTGACGATTTGCGCCGCGAGTTCGACCGCAAAGAGAGCTACGTCGAGACGCGCCCCGAAGTCCGGCGCACGCTCGACATCGCAGCCGACATCAACAAGACGATGCGACGCCGTCGCATGGGCGGCGAGACAGAGCGGCAGTGGGCGACGCTTCGCTCTGAGCTGAACACGCTCGCGAACGTGTACGGGCTTTCCGCCATTCGTTAGGCGAGACTGCCGGGAGCGCAAGAGCCGGGAGCGCAGGCGGGACGCCTGCGCTCCCGGCTCTTGCGCTCCCGGCTTTTGTTGTGCCTTCCTCTTGCACGCCGACTTGTTTGCGGGAACGTCGCGCGCGCCTGTATATTTGCCTTCGACGACGCGGCGACTCTCGCCGCGTCGTCGAAGGACGCGACGCGCGCTGTCTCTTAAAGTTCACGCCGCCGGTCGCGGAAGGAAGTCTTCGCAATGATCGCCCCCGGAACAGTCTTGCAGAATCGCTACGTCGTCGAGCGTCAGATCGGCGAGGGCGGCATGGGCGCGGTCTACATCGCCACAGACCAACGCTTCGGCTCGACGGTCGCGCTCAAAGAGACCTTCTTCGACGACCCGAACCTTCGCAAGGCTTTCGAGCGCGAGGCGCGACTACTCAACCACCTACGACACACGGCGCTCCCGCGCGTCAGCGACCACTTCGGCGAGGAGGAGGGGCAGTTCCTCGTCATGGAGTACATTCCGGGCGAAGACCTCTCCCACATGCTCAAGGCGCGCGGCGCGCCCTTCGCCGTCCGCGACGTGCTCGCGTGGGCCGATCAGCTTCTGGACGCGCTCGACTACCTGCACACGCAGACGCCTTCGGTCGTCCACCGCGACATCAAGCCGCAGAACTTGAAGCTCCTGCCGCGCAACCAGATCGTGCTGCTCGACTTCGGACTCGCGAAGGGCACGCCCCTACAGACGCGCGTCACGGCGACGGGCAGCGTCTTCGGCTACTCGTTCAACTACGCGCCCATCGAGCAGATGCAGGGCGCGGGCACAGACCCACGCAGCGACCTCTACTCTCTGGGCGCGACGCTCTATCACCTTCTGACCGGCTCGCCGCCCGCCGACGCTCTGACGCGCGCAACGTCACTCGTCAACGGCGACCCAGACCCTCTGCGCCCCGCGAGCGAACTGAACCCGCGCGTCCCTGTGGAAGTCGCCGACGCGCTCGCGCGTGCGTTGCAACAGAGCGCGGCGCGGCGCTTCACCTCCGCCGAAGAGATGCGCGGCGCGCTGCGCGAGGCCGCGAGGTTCGTCGTCGAAGAAACGGATGAGGACGCGCGAATCGCAGGGGCGAACGCGCTCGCGTCCGGCGCTGCGTTCGCGTCCGAACAGGAGACGCGGCTGATGCAGGGGGAAGTAGGAGCCTTGACATCGCCGCACGCGTCGCGCGCCAAAGGCACGGAGGCAATCGGCCCGCAGAACGCAGCGACGCTCGTAGGCACGCAGGACGCAGGCAGCGAGACTGCCGGAGTCGTCGGAAGCGATACTGCCCGCGTCGTCGAAAACGAAACTGCCGGGGTCGCGAAAGATGCGGCGCGGATTTCTACGCACGCGAAGCGCGAGGACAACTCCGTCGTAACGCGCGTCAGGGTCGTAGATAACCCGTCCGC
>DASQLL010000199.1:0-11855 GCA_035630035.1 Pyrinomonadaceae bacterium
CGGAGCGAAAGCTACAATCAGGCTCGTCAGTTCGGAAGGCAGTGTGAGCATCGAAAGACCTCTCTTGGCGGAGTTGGTCAATCAGCTTACGCGGCCTTCCGTTTTGTTTTCAAAGATCGAAAATGGATAAAGTCGAGCTTAGTCAATAACTGAAAACTGAAAACTGAAAACTGAAAACTGTTCCCTCACTTCATCGGAGAGATGTGCTCGTTCAGCCAGCGCGTGCCCTCGTCGAGCGGGGCGATGTGGTGCGGCTTGCCTTGCCAGACGCGCAGCATCGAGACGATGAGGAAGACGAACGCGGCCACCTTGAACAGCGTGCCGCCGAGGCCGCTGCCCGCAATCCCGCCGACGATACTAAAGAGCAGCGAGCCGGCGACGATTGCGATGTGCAGCGCCAACCCTTGCGCGGCGTGAAAGCGCGTGCGCGTCTCGCCCCGCGGCACGATTGCCAGCTCGATTAACGACGCGACCAGCCCGATGTAGAAAGGGATGTACGGCAAAAGGTTCGCGATGTTCTCAGGGATGCCGAGCCGCGCCACGGGTCGCGACGAAGGGGCCGCGCTCGGTTGATACGGCGACGAAGGGCCGGGCGGCGGAGGCTGGACTTGCGCGGGCGGCTGGTTGGCTCCCGCGCCGAAGGTCGTGAACGGCTGCTGCTGTCGCGGAGGCGCGTAAGCCGGCGGGATGAACATGGACGGGTACGAGTCCGACATCTCGTCGTCGAAGCGGCGCGTCTGCGCTTCCGCCGCGGGGTCGCGACGCAGCGGCTGCGTCTCGTCTGATACCTCACTCGTCCGGCCCAACGCTTCTTCCGTGCGTCGCACGAAGTCCGGGTCTAGCGGGTCTGTGTCGTACTTGCTCTTCTTCTCCGGCATGACTTTAGTTTACGTCGCGAGACGCGAGCAGGTTCAACGCCTCTCACTCGACCGTCTCTACTTCGGCGCGCTCCCAACGCCCTTCCCTCTCCGAGATTCGGAAGGCGCGCAGCACGCAGTCGCCGTCTGCGCCAAAGCCGATTATGAAATAAACCGCCGAAGGGTAAAAAGCAAGCCTCACGTCCGACGCCGAAGGCGCGGGGTCTTTCGAGCGCGGGTGCGAGTGGTAGATGCCGACCAGTCTCTCGCCGCGCTCGCGCATACGTCGCTGCGCGGCGAACAGCTCTTCGGGCGCGGCCTCGTATGCAACCGTCGCGTTGCTCGCCACGTTCCGCAAAGTGTAGACCGATTCAACTGTCGCGCCGTCGCCGCCAAGCAGACCACAACACTCCTGCGGCGCGACGGCGCGCGCGTGCGCGAACATCTCTTCGATAGTTTCGCGCCGAAGTCTGATGACCTTCTCCTTATTTACCTTGAGTCAAGGTTTCAGTCTTCGCCGATCTGTATGTGCAGCTCTTCGAGCTGGTGCGGGTCAATCGCGCCGGGGGCATCAATCATCAAGTCTGCCGCCGAGGCCGTCTTCGGGAAGGCCATCAGGTCGCGTATGTTGTCGTTGCCCGTGAGCGCCATCAGCATTCGCTCTATCCCCGCGGCGATGCCTCCGTGCGGCGGCGTGCCGTATTCGAGCGCGTCGAGGAAGAAGCCGAAACGCTCGCGCGCCTTCTCCTCCGACAGGCCGAGAGCCTTGAAGACGAGACGCTGTATGTCGCGACGATGAATTCGTATCGAGCCGCCCGCGACCTCGATGCCGTTGACGACGGCGTCGTAAGCCTTCGCGCGGAGTCCGCCGAGCAGTTCGGTCTCGCCGCCCTCGACCGCGCGCTCGAATGCGGCGAGGTCTTCGTCGAGCGGCGAGGTGAACGGGTGGTGCATCGGGTAGAAACGCCCGTCCGTCTCGTTCATCTCGAACATCGGAAACTCCGTCACCCACAAAGGCACGAACGTGTTCGCCGGAATCAGCTTCTCGCGCCGCGCCACCTCGCCGCGAAGCGCGCCCAAAGAAGCCGCGACTATTGAGCGCCTGCCCGCGACAATGAGCAGCGCGTCACCCTTCTCCGCGCCCGCCGCCGATGCAAGACGCGTCACGCCCTCCTCGCCCAGAGCCTTGAGTAGCGAAGACGAAAGCTCGTCGCCCAGCTTGACCCAAGCGAGCGCGCCCGCGCCGTAACGCTTCGTGACCTCCTGCAACTCGTCGAGCTGCTTACGCGAAAGATGCGCGCCGCGCTTCACGACAAGGGCCTTGACCTCGCCGTTCGCCTCAAGCGCCGAGGCGAATGGCGCGAACGTCGTCCCCTCCAAAGCCCCAGACAAATCTTGCAGCTCCATCCCGAAGCGAAGGTCGGGCTTGTCGCTCCCGTAACGCCGCATCGCCTCGGCGTAGGAGAGGCGCGGGAAAGGCACGGGCAGCTCCGCGCCGACGAGCCTGAAGACGCGCGCCAGCATCCCTTCGATCAGTCGGTAGACCTGCTCGCGCGTTGCGAAGCTGAACTCAACGTCGAGTTGCGTAAACTCCGGCTGACGGTCTGCGCGCAAATCCTCGTCGCGGAAGCAGCGCGCTATCTGATAGTACTTGTCGAGTCCGGCGATCATGCAGATCTGTTTGAAGATTTGCGGCGACTGCGGCAGCGCGTAGAACTTGCCCGGATAGAGTCGCGACGGCACGACGTAATCGCGCGCGCCTTCGGGCGTTGACTTGATAAGTATCGGCGTCTCGATCTCCGTGAAGCCCTCGCCGTCCATGTAGCGATGAATCTCGCCGACGACACGCGCGCGCAGGCGCAGGTTCTTCTGAAAGAATGGGCGGCGCAGATCGAGATAGCGATACTTCAGGCGCACGTCTTCGGCGGCGAGCTTTTCGGGCGGCGCGTCGAGTTGGAACGGCGGCGTGCGCGCCTCGTTCAGCACAAGCACCTCGCGCGCCTGCACCTCTACGTCGCCCGTCTCAAGCTTTGCGTTGCGCTGCGCCTCTTCGCGCAGCACTACCTCACCGCGCACCGCGATGACGTACTCGCCGCGCACCTCTTTGGCGCGCGCGTGCGCTTCCGCCGCGTCCTCCGCGTCGAAGACGACCTGCGTCAGCCCATCGCGGTCGCGCAAATCAACGAACGTCAACGGCCCGAAGTCGCGTCGCACCGCGACCCAGCCCATCAGCACAACTTCTTTGCCCGCGTCTTCGGCGCGCAACTCACCGCACGAGTGCGTGCGCTCAAGTTCTCCGAGATGATCTAGTGTGATTGCCATAAATTATTTGAGCCAGACCGTGAAGGGCCGGACGACTTGCAGACTCAGCAACTGCCTTTAAGAAGCTATTTGAAAGGTCAGCTCCGTAGGAGCGAGATGTTTGTAGACCGCGTGACTAAGTTTTCCGAAGCTCCGTAGGAGCGAAATATCAGAAACATTCCGCTCCTACGGAGCTTCACAAAAAATAGAATCGCTCGAACTACAAACATTCCGCCCCTGACGGGGCTGTTCAAACTGCTTCTAAGATTTTTCCCCGCCGCGCCGCAAAACCTCTTGCAGCTCCGCCGCGGCGATTTCACGGCTCACAGTTCGCTGCTCGCCTGTCTTCATGTTCTTCAGCGTCACGTTACCACGAGAGCGTTCGTCGTCGCCGATGACGACGACGAAGGCGACGCCGCGCGACGATGCATACTTGAATTGCTTGCCGAGTTTGTCGGCCTCCGGGTAAACGTCAACGCGAAGCTCCGGCGCGCTCCGTCGCAGCTCATTCGCGAACGCGAGCGAGTCTCTGATCGAATCCTCGTTCCACACCGTCACCAGAACGTCCGCCGCCGCGCGCTCAAGGCTTTCGGGAAACATCCCGCGCTCGCTCATCACGACGATGATGCGCTCAAGGCCGAGCGAGAAGCCGCACGCGGGGATATCTTTGCCCGAAAACATTCCGACGAGATTGTCGTAACGCCCACCGCCGCCGAGCGAGCCTGCGAGGTCGGGCACGTTTATCTCCATGATCGCGCCGGTGTAGTACGAGAGGCCGCGCGCGAGACTCGGATCAATCTTGATTTTGTCGGCGACGCCGTAAGCGGCTGCGTACTCGACGACGCGGCGCAACTCGTCCACTCCGCGCGCGCCCTGTTCGTTGTCGCCTACGAACTCGACGAGACGACCGAGCGCGGCGCGGTTGTATGCTTCGGCCTTCGACGTTTCCAACGCTCCGCCTTCGCCTGAGACGAACTCGGCTGCATGCTCAAGCTCTGGAAGTCTCTCGAAAAATTCGAGCAGCCCCTCGCCGCTCTCCGCCGCGACGCCGCGCGACGCGAACTCGCGCGCAACGCCTTCGCGCCCGATCTTGTCGAGCTTGTCGAGCGCGACGAGCGCGTCCGCGTGCTTGTCGCGCTCTATCCCCGACGCGTCGAGCACGCCCGCGAGAACCTGCCGGTGATTAAGGCGGATAGTGAAATTATCGAATCCTAAACTCGCCAGCGCATCGCTCGCGGCGGCGCAAAGCTCGGCCTCGACGACGGGCGAGCGCGAGCCGACGGCGTCAACGTCGCACTGGTAGAACTCTCGGAAGCGACCGCGCGCGGGGCGGTCTGCGCGCCAGACGGGTTGAATCTGGTAGCGCTTGAAAAACTTCGGGAGCCGTTCGCCGTATTCGGCGACGACGCGCGCGAGCGGCACGGTCAGATCGTAGCGGAGCGCGAGGTCTGCTTCGCCCGTCTTCTCGTGCTCGCCGCGCTTGAGGATTTTGAAGATGAGCTGGTTGCCCTCTTCGCCGTACTTGCCGAGTAGTGTCTCGATGTTCTCGACCGCGGGCGTCTCAAGCGGCTCGAAGCCGTAGCGTTCGTACACGTCTTTGATAATGCGAATGACGTGCTCGCGCCGACGCACGTCCGCGGGGAGAAAGTCGCGCATGCCGCGCGCCGGTTGTGTCTTTGCTGCCATCTTGATTTGAATCAGAGTTGATTGCCGGGTAACTTGAAGCTCACCGCGGAGGCGCAGAGGGCGCAGAGTTCTCGCAGAGAAAAGCAAATCCTCTGCGCCCCCTCCGCGTCCTCTGCGCCTCCGCGGTGAATCATTCGTTCTCCACGCTCAACTTTTAAAAAATTCTAAAACTCAATCGTAGCCCACTTCAGCTCAAAGACTCACCTGAAAATCGAAAAGCCGACGTAGATCAGATTCGCGTCGAAGCCGGGGTTCGCTTCCGCGCGGTAGCCGTTCGAGATGTGTTGATACCTGTAGCCCACAGTCCAGGCGCGACGCGCGCCCGTCTTCCACTGCACGCCTCCGCCGAAGTCCGCCGTGAAGTTGAACTGCGCGCCGCGCTCGTCCGGCACGCGCTCGCCGAAGTATAGGAAGCCGCCCGACGCCTGCGCGAAGGGCTGTATGCGCTCGCGCCTTCGGAAGTTCAACTGAAAACCTACGGGCGAGAGGCCCGCGCCCGTTATCGTCTTCCGCCGTTCGCGCGCGGGCGCGGTGAACGTCCCGCCGTCCGGGTACGAGAGAGACGCGACGGGCACCGCGTCAATCGTGTACTTGAGCGCGAGGTTGTCGCCGCGCGCAAGCACGCGCGCGTAACGCAGGCCCAAGATTGCGAGCCGCGTCTCCTCGGTCTTGCCGATGAGCGTCGGGCTGCCCAGCGAGCCGCCGCCCCAGACGCTGAACTCGTTGACGCTCTTCTCAAGTCCGAACGCCCCGCCCGCGCTCTGCACGCCCGCCACTTCCCGCGCGCCCGCGTCTCTGGAGTCCAAACTCGCCTGCGCGAAGGCCGCGTGCGCGCACGCGACGAGCGAGAGCAAAAAGGCGAAGCCCGATTTCGCGAGCATGTTTGCGGCGTGGCTTGTGGCGTTCATGGTTTTCATCCTCGCGCGGTCGAGCTTCACGTTTGCGCCTCGCCCGCTGTAGCGTCAGCGCCGCGACACGCTCGCTTAGGCGATGCCGTACTCTTCGCGGTAGACGCGCGTGTACTCGACGTAGTTCTTCCAGAACACGTCGAGGTCTGCCGTCTCTTCGTCGCTCAATTGCCGCTTGACGCGCGCCGGCACGCCCATGACGAGCGAGCGCGGCGGGATGAGCGTCCCCGGCGAAAGAAGCGCGCCCGCGGCGACTAAAGATTTCTCGCCGACGCGGCAGCCGTCCATCACGATTGCACCGATGCCTACCAGACACCCGCGCTCGACGTGGCAGCCGTGCAGCGTCACGTTGTGGCCGACGGTCACTTCGTCTTCCAGCACGGTCGCGTGCGTGCCGTTCGAGACGTGTATGACCGTTCCGTCCTGCACGTTCGTGCGATTCCCGATGCGTATGTGGAACACGTCGCCGCGCACCGTCGCGCCGAACCACACGGACGAATGCTCGCCGATGACCACGTCGCCGATGATTTGCGCGCTCTCCTCGATGAAGGCGGTCGGATGAATCTGCGGGTGTTTTCCGCGAAACGGTCGAATCATAAGAGATGCCTGTTAGTTCAAGCTTACTCGCTTTCCGCCTTTCCGTCGAAAGCGAAAACGGTAGCACGCAGCGCGAGCGAGGGGCAAGAAGAGGAGATTCAAGTCGGAAACGCGACCGTCAGGGAGCGTGTCCCTAACACACTCCCTGAGAAGTATGTTAGGGACACGCTCCCTGACGGTCGCGTTTCCGCCCCTGCCAATCCGCAATCCGCAATCCGCAATCCGCAATCCCTCGCCGTCGTGTTACAATCGCCCGCGCCGAGCAGAAGGAGACCGAACCAAAGACGTGCCGACAGAGACCCCGCCCCCGTATTTTCCACAGAACCCGCTCTCGCCGGGCGACGAAAAGACGGCCAAAAAGCTGAGGCTCACATTTTACGGGTGCGGCACTCTGATCGTGTTCGCCCTTCTCGGCGCAATCGTCGGCGTCATCTACCTTATTCGCTCGCTCATCTGATTTTCCGACTCGCGCCGGAGTGCGCGCAAAGTTAAGGACATGAAGAGAAGCAATATCAAACTCTTCGTCTTTCTGGCGGCGGCGCTGTCGCTCGTCATCTCCGCCGAGTCCTCGGCGCGCG
The DNA here is from genome assembly GCA_035630035.1 of Pyrinomonadaceae bacterium. Classification (GTDB taxonomy): domain Bacteria; phylum Acidobacteriota; class Blastocatellia; order Pyrinomonadales; family Pyrinomonadaceae; genus QHXN01. The sequence goes on from DASQLL010000199.1 coordinate 6,928, forward strand.
ACGAGCGCGAGTCGTGGACGAGCGTGCAGTCGCAGAACTTTCTCGTCGTGGGCGTCGCGCGCGAGAAGGACTTGCGGCGCGTGGCGTCGCGGCTCGAAGAGTACCGCGCGGTCTTTTCGCGCCTGCTCTCGGTCGAGCACTTCGATGCGTCGGTGCCCACGACGGTCGTCGTCTTCCGCGACGACCGCGCGTACCAGCCGTTCAAGCCGCTCTACCGAGGGCAGACCGCCGCGTTCGTCTCCGGCTATTTCCAGCCCGGCGCGGAGGTCAACTACGTCACGCTCGCGCTCGACTCCGATGGCGGGCGCGGCGCTTCGTCCACGCTGCTTCACGAGTACACGCACCTTCTCGTCAACAACTACTTCCGCAACGCGCCGCTCTGGCTGAAGGAGGGCTTGGCGGAGTTCTACAGCACGGCGCGCATCTCCGGCGACCGACGCCGCGTGACGCTCGGCGCGCAGATACCGCACCGCGCTCGCTCTCTGCGCGGTCGCGCTCTGCTGCCGCTGCGGACGCTCTTCGCCGTTGACCAGCAGTCGCCGCACTACCAGGAGCCGGACAAGCGCGGGCTGTTCTACGCGGAGTCTTGGGCGCTCGTGCATTACCTGCTCGAAGGCGGGGGCGGCGCGCGGCGCACGCAGCTTGCGCGCTTCGTCGCTTCGCTCGCCGACGGGAAGAACGCCGACGAGAGTTTCCGCCTTGCTTTCCAGACCGACGTGGACACTCTCGAAGCGGAGCTTTCGACTTACGTCCGGCTGGCCTCTTATCCCGAAAGCTCGGAGACGTTCGAGCGCCCTCTCGCCTTCGACTCGCAGCTCGTCGCGCGCATGCTGACCGAGGCCGAAGGGCTTGCTTACTTGGGCGACCTTCTGCTTCACACCGACCGCCCCGAAGAAGCCGAAAACTATCTGAGCCGCGCGATACAGTCGGACGCTCGGCTCGCACGGGCGCGCGTCTCGCTCGGCATCCTGCGCCTTCGGCAGAACCGCTTCGCCGAGGCGCGCGAGCAGCTCGGGCTGGCCGTCCGGGCCGACCCGCGGAATCATCTCGCGCGCTACTACTTCGCCGACGCGCTCAACCGCGAAGGCGCGTCCACGGACTCCAACAAAATCACCATCAAAGATTTCGAGGAGCGGACGAATCAGATGCGCGCGGAGCTGCGAAGGGCCGTCGAGATCGCGCCCGGCTTCGTCGAGTCGTACCGCCTGCTCGCGACAATCGAGATGGAGCGCGGCGACCGTCTCGAAGAGGCCGAGGCCTTGCTGCACCGCGCGCTGCGGCTCGCCCCGCGCCGGCTAGACCTCACGCTGCTGCTCGCGCAGGCGCATTTGATGAAGGGCGAGTTCGACGCGGCGCGGCGTCTCGCTGAGCCGATAGCGCGGCGCGACGGCGACTCGCACATGCGCGTGCAGGCCGAGATGCTCCTGCGCCGCGTGGACGCGCGCGAGGAGATGCTCGTCCGTCTGAAGTCGCAGGCGGACGAGGCCGCGCGCCTCGAAGCGTCAGAGTCCACGCCCGTGCAGCCCTGCGACATGCCCTTCCGCGGCGGGCCGCAGCAGAAGCGCCTGCGCTTCGCGGGCGAGCAGACGTGTGGCCGCCTCGTGGATATCGAGTGCGCGGACGACTCCGTCATGCTCGGAGTCGAGGCGGGCGGGCGAACGCTCAAGCTGCGCGCCGCAGACCTCAAAGCCATACGCTTCGTCACGTACACCACCGCCGTCAGGACGGGCCAGCTCTCATGCGGCGTGCGCGAGCCTTCCAACCTCGTCCTCGTCACCTACCGGGCGAAGCGCGACGGCGCGAAGGATTGCGACGGTGAAGCCCTCGCCGTCGAGTTCATCCCCGAAGACTGGAACCGCTGAACAGAGCCGCGAGCCGTAGCGAGTGGGTGTGCGTCACGGCAAGAAGGAATTAACATGGATGGACAGGATAGGCAGGATAAAAGATTTGAAATTTGAAATTTGAAATTTGAAATTTGAAATTTGAGATTTCAGATTTCAGATTCGAGATTTCAGATTTGAAATTTGAAATTTGAAATTTGAAATTGCTTTATCCTGCCTATCCTGTCCATCCATGTTAATTTCCCCTTTGCTAGTCACACGCGCAATTTAGAGAGACGAGACCCGCGAGGCTTCCGCTCGCGGCTCTGTACCTCCGCGGACGCATCGGATGACTGACTCTAGCGCAGACGCGCGTCAACATGACGCCGCACCCGTCGAGAGCAAAGGACTCGCGCGGCGCCTCGGCCTGTTCGACGCGACGATGATCGTGATGGGCGGGATCATCGGCTCAGGCATCTTCCGCAACCCTCACGCCGTCGCGCTTCAAGTTCACACGCCCTTTCTCATACACGGCGCATGGCTCGCGGGCGGCGCGGTCGCCCTCGCAGGCGCGTTCGTCTACGCGGAGCTTGCCGCGCGTCGTCCGCAGGTCGGCGGGCAGTACGCGTACCTTCGCGACGCATACCATCCTTCCGTCGCGTTCCTCTACGGCTGGGCCTTGCTGCTCGTCATACAGACGGGCGGGATGGCCGCGGTCGCCATCACCTTCGCGGGTTACTTCATCGAGCTTACGCGTCTGGCCGCGCCGGAATGGACGGTGGCCGCCGCGACGCTCGCGCTGCTCACCGTTGTCAACTGCCTCGGCGTGCGCGCGGGAAGCAACGTGCAGAGCATTCTGATGGTCTTGAAGATTCTGGCAATCGCCGCGCTCATCTTCTGCGGACTGTTTCTCGCAGGGGAGGCGCGCGCACTTGCCACAGCGCTGCCGGACGCGCCCAAAGAGGCGGCGAGCCTGCTCGTCAGTTTCGGCGCGGCGATGACGCCCGTGATGTTCGCATATGGAGGCTGGCAGACGGCGAGCTTCGTCGCGGGCGAGATGCGCGAGCCGCGACGCGATCTGCCGCGCGGCCTGTTGATAGGAGTCGGCGGCGTGATTCTGCTCTACACGCTCGTCAACTTCGCGTGCCTTCGCGCGCTTGGCCCGGAAGGCTTGGCCGCGACGACGACGCCAGCCTCCGCAGTGATGCGTCTCGCACTGGGCGAGCGCGGGGCCGCGCTCATCGCGGTCGGCATCGCGATCTCGACGCTCGGATTTTTGAGCCAGAGCATGCTGACCGCGCCGCGCGTCTACTTCGCGATGGCCGAGGATGGACTGTTCTTCCGCGGCGTGGCGCGGCTCGACGCAAAGACGCGCGCGCCCGTCGTCGCAATCGCGCTGCAAGGCGCGCTCGCCGCCGTCATCGCCGCGTCGGGGCGTTACGAGCAGATTCTCAACTACGTCGTCTCGGTTGACTTCATCTGGTTCGGCCTGACCGCGCTCGCGCTCTTCGTCTTCCGACGCCGCCCGCGCTCGCGTGTGGATGAGAGTGAGCCGGTCGGCGGCTTCAGAGTCCCCGGCCACCCCGTGACGACCGCGCTTTTTGCCACAGCGTGCGCGCTCATCGTCGCGGCGACGGTCTACAAGTACCCGCTCAACAGCGCGGTCGGCCTCTTGATTGTCGCGACGGGAGTTCCGGTCTACTTTCTTTGGCGGGGACGCAGAACTTAAGCGCACGAATCAGAAACGCGACCGTCAGGGAGCGTGTCTCAATTAAGTGGCGACTGAGACACGCTCCCTGACGGTCGCGTTTCTGACTTGCGGCTAGCTCTTCCAGCACGCAGCCGCAAGACACAACCACCCCGCGAGAAACGCGAGGCCGCCGATGGGCGTGATCGCGCCGAGCCAGCGCTGCCCCGTCAGGCTCAAAAGATAAAGGCTGCCGGAGAAGACGATTGTGCCCGCGACGAAGAGCCAGCCCGCCGCGCTCGTCAGCGTCCCCGGCCAACGCGTCGCGGCCCACGCCGTCGCAATGAGCGCGAAGGCGTGATACATCTGATAGCGCACGCCTATCTCGAACGTCGCGAGCATGTCCGCGCCGAGACGACTTTTAAGCCCGTGCGCGCCGAACGCGCCGAGCGCGACGCCGACGAATGCAGAGACCGCGCCGATAAGAAAAAATAGTCTGTCCATCTTCCGTTCGTCCTCTCAGGTTGCCTTCAACATCTCGCGCGCGTGCCGTCGCGCCGCCTCGGTTATCTCCGCGCCGGTGAGCATGCGCGCGATCTCTTCGACCTGACGGCGGCGGTCGAGCCGCTGTACGCCGACCTCGGTTCTGCCCTGCGCGCTCCGCTTGCCGACGAGCAGGTGCGTGTCCGCGAAGCGCGCGATCTGCGCCTGATGCGTCACGCACAGAACTTGATTCGTGCCTGAGAGCGCCTTGAGCTTGAGGCCCACCGCTTCGGACACGCGCCCGCCTATCCCGGCATCAACCTCGTCGAAAACAATCGTGCGCGGGAAGCGCGCGGGACTCGCGCTCGTCTTTAAGACGAGCATCAGGCGCGAAGCCTCGCCGCCCGAAGCGACTTTCGCAAGAGGCCGCAAAGGCTCGCCCGCGTTCGCCGAAAAGTAGAACTCGACGCGGTCAACGCCCGACGCCGTGAAACTCTTCGACGCATCTTCCGCGCCGAGGTCGTCTGGCGACGTGACGCGCGCCTCGAACTGCGCTTGCTCCAACGCGACCTCCTTCAAAGCCTTCTCGACCGCACGACGAAACTCGCCCGCCGATTTTACGCGCGCGCGGTGAACTCGCTGCGCCGCTTCGAGGTAAGAGGCGCGCGCTTCGGCAAGCTCCTTCGACACTTCGGCGGCGCGCTCGTCGGTGCTATCCAACTGTCGCAGGCGCTCGCGCGAGCTTTCGAGATGTTCAAGCGCGCTCTCGATTGTGCCGCCGTACTTGCGCCGGAGCCGCGCGATGTCCGCGAGCCTGCTCTCTATCTCCGCGAGGCGCGCGGGCGAGAACGTCAGCCCTTCGGAGAAGTCGCGCAAGGTCGCCGCGAGGTCTTCCAGAACGGCGCGCGCCGAAGCCACGCCTTCGAGATAATTTCTGT
>DASQLL010000200.1:0-6295 GCA_035630035.1 Pyrinomonadaceae bacterium
ATCCCGTCCTGACGACCACGCTCCGGCGCGGCACCGGCGCGAATTACTGGAAGATGAGTTGGACGCCACCGGAATGGACGCTTGCGGGCGAGTTAAGCTCAAGCCACATTCTGCTTTATCCGATCATTCAGGAAACACGCGACAGGGAATCCATCAGACTGTCCGAACTGCTCGACCTGCAATTGGACGAGCAGGGCAACGCCCGCTTTCCACATCAAACGGCAACCTCCCGCCCCTTGCCGAACGAAATTTTAGTGGATGGCGATTTCATGCGCCTAGCCGGTTATTTTCTGGCCGAGGGTTGCATCACTTCGAGGGGCGTCAATTTTTACTTCGGCCCGAAGGATCGAGAGTACGTGGAAGATGTCGTGGCGATAATGGAGAGGCACTTTAGTTATACGCCTCGGGTGAAAAAGGAGGGTTCAGTCTATCGCGTCGAATCCTACGCCGGAATACTACGAGACCTGTTTGAAAAGTTATTCGGCAAGTATTCGTATCAAAAATCAGTCCCGCATTGGTTCATGTTCCTGCCGGTCGAAAAGCAGGCCGAATTGATAAAGGGCTACTGGCGCGGCGATGGGGGAACGAAAAAGCTTGGCTTCGTTTTAGTCACCAACTCTCCCAAGCTCGTCACGCAATTCAAGATGATCTTGTTGCGGCTCGGCATCATTCCGCAAATCCTGAAACAGTCTAAAGAGAGTTTAAACAAGACCGTCCACCTCTACCAAGGAAGGCGGATAAGTTTTAAGCACGACCGTTACCAGTTGATGTTGGGGGGACAGTGGCTACGGCGGGCCTGTGAGATCGTCGGCATCGACCACCCGCTTTTGACTAGGAGGACGCGCGCACATCAGCACGGTTGGATTAAAGACGGGTTCGCCTGTCTGCCCATCGCAAAGCTTGAGCGGCAGGATTACGAAGGCGAAGTATTTAACATAGCCGTCTCCGAGCATAACAGTTACGTGACTGCCGGAGTGACGGTACATAACTGCGACGGCTTCTTCTTCAAGGGCAAGCCCATCGTCGTCGTTGGCGGCGGCGACACGGCGATGGAGGAGGCGACATTTCTGACGCGCTACGCCTCGCGCGTGACGTTGATTCACAGGCGCGAGAGTCTGCGCGCGTCGAAGATCATGCAGGACAAGGCGTTCAAGAACCCGAAGATTGACTTCATGTGGAACACTGACGTGCGCGAAATCTTAGGCGCACCGGAGACGGGCGTGACGGGCGTTAAGCTCTACAACAACGTGACCGGCGAGGAGTCGGAGTTTCCGTGTGAGGGCGTCTTCATAGCCATCGGCCACAAGCCGAACACGGACGTGTTTCGCGATTGGCTCGACATGGACGCGGTCGGCTACATCAAGACCGCGGGCGTCTCGATGGCTACGAACATTCCGGGCGTGTTCGCGTGCGGCGACGCGCAGGACAGCGTCTACCGTCAGGCAGTCACAGCCGCGGGCACGGGCTGCATGGCCGCGATTGACGCCGAGCGCTTCCTCGACTCTCTTCCCGTCATCATGTCCACCGGCGAGGAGGTCACAATGGAAGGCGAGATCGTCTCCGCCGACCACGAGTCAGTCACCATGCCCGACGGCGAAGTCGTCTCCAACATCACCGCCAACGCGGACGGCGCTAACGCGGAGGAGGCCGAAGTCGTCTACGCGCGACCTTCGAGCGAGCTTCCGTCTTAACCCTACTGAGCAACAAGCACGGCGGGCCTTCGCGAAATTTAACGCGAAGGCCCGCCTCTTTTTGAGCGTGTTACAGATAAGAACGGAACGCTGATAAACCTGTAGGGGCAGGGCTTGTCCTCGGCCCGCCTTCTCGCGAAGGGAGGAATTAACATGGATGGACAGGATGTGCAGGATAAAGACAAACGCAGAAGTCAGAACGATGAACGATGAACTGAAAGACATCTTGTTTTCAGTTCATCGTTCAGCGTTCTGACTTCTGACTTTTCTTCATCCTGTCCATCCATGTTAATTCCTAAGAAACGGGGGCAGGGACAAGCCCTGCCCCTACAGCCATAAGTTCGTTGAGTCTTTCTCCGTCACTCCTTCGCGCATTGCGTCTCAACAACTGTAGCACTTCACGTCCGGCCAGATTTCCTTGAGCGGCCTCTTTGGCCGTCGGCAGACGAAGATGGGCAGATTGTTCTCATGCGGCAGCACGTAAGGGTGCGTGAACGTCGCGGCGAGGTCGGTCTGGTCGAAAGCCTTCTGCACGTCGCTCAGACGCTCGCCGATGGTGATGACGCACTCGCCCGTGTAGTCGCGCGGCCCCCACAGAAAATAGTTCTGGTGCTTGCCGATTGCTTTGGGCAGACCGTAGCGCGCGCCGAAAAAATCAATCGCCCCGCCCTCGCCGAAGTTGCGCGCGAAGACGGCGCAGCGCGCGCGCTCTTCGGGCGGCAGAGAGTTGTAGACGCGCGCAACGGCCTCCGTCATCTCTCGCCAGCCGAACATGTCCGCGTAGTGTTGCGGGAGGGCTGCGAGTTTGAGTTTTTCCATGCGCGGCGGCTCGATGCCCGTGAATTTCTGGTAGCGCAGGAACGTCTCGACGGGCAAAACGGGAAGCGCTAAGGGCGCAAGGAACGCGCCGCCGACGAGTAGCAGGCCGATTGTTGCGGGCTTGAGCCACGCCCATTTCAGACGCGCGAGCCAGTCTTCGATCTGCACTCCGCCCGCCGCAAGCAGGATGGGGTAGACCGGGATGAGGTAATAAACCTTCGCCCGCGTCGCGACCATCAGCGCGAACAGCGCGACGTACATCCAGCCGAGCGCGCGGAAAGGCTTGCCTGCCTTAGCGAAGAGATAAAAATAGAGTCCCGCGGCCCAGACGGGGAAGGCGAGCGGGTGCATGAAGAGGACTTGGCCTTTGACGAACTCGACGAGCGAGAAGGCGACGTTCTGATTCTTGTCGGCGTTGCGAAGCACCTCGATTGTCGGCCAGCCGTTGCCGATCTGCCAGAGTATGTTCGGCAGGAATATGAGAAGCGCGACCGCGCCGCCGAGCCAAAGCCACTTGCTCAGAAAATATTTGCGCGCAGGCGTGAGCAAGAGGCCGACGACGATGGCGAAGCCGAACGCTAGCGTCGAGTGCTTGTTCATCAGCCCCGTGCCCGCGACGATGCCGAACGGGAGCCAAAGCCTCGCGTCGCCCGTCTTGAACAGACGAACGAGCAGATAGGCGCACGCCACCCAGACGAGCGGCTCGAACGCGTTCATCGTCAGGATCGTGTTTAGCGCAAGGTAGGCCGGCGCGATAATGAGCGAGACGCACGCTACCGCGACGGCGAAGCGGCCTCCGCCCAACTCGCGCGCGATGAGTCCGGTCAGGAAAACTGTGGCCGCGCCCGCAACCGCAGGCAGAAATCGTATCGCGAACAGCGAGTCGCCCAGCACGGCGCGTTGCGCGCGCGCGATGACGGCGATGAGCGGGGCTTGGTCAACGTATCCCCAGTCAAGGCGCTCGGCGCACGCGAGATAGTAAAGCTCGTCGCGGAAGTGGCCGTACTGCCCGTTGGTCAGAAAATGCAGCAGCAGCTTGAAAGCGGAGAGATAGATGATTACGGCGAGTTCGCTCGTCGGGCTGAATCTCTTCAATTTTTTCACCCCCTCTCTAAATTTAGCCATAATCAACAGAGTCCGGCTGGCCGCCGGGAGCGCGGGCATCCCTGCCCGCTTCAGCCTTTCGCTTCAACTCAAGCTTGAAAGTGGCAACTTCTTTTTCGCGCTTTCGCGCTCAAGGCGGGCAGGGATGCCCGCGCTCCCGGCTTTCAGTTGTGCATATTGCTCTAGTGCCCGGCCTGCCACGCACGCAGTTTGTCCGAAGGGTAGATGAGCATCAAGATGTTCAGCAGAAGGCTGTCTCTGATCCAGAAGAGCAGCACGACTTCCGTCAGCGCGAAGACGAGGATGGTGCGGACGAGTCCGAGCCGTCGCGCGAGCAGAAAGCCGAGGGCGCAGGCGATGATGTCGCCGAGCGAGTTGACGATTGTGTCGCCGTTGTAGCCGAGCGCGGCGGTCGTCTCGCGGTAACGCTGGATGACAAGCTCTGTGTTCTCGATGACTTCCCACGCCGCTTCCGCCGTCGCCGCGAGCGAGAGTCGCCAAGTCCATTGCAGGCGCGGCAACGCCCAAGCGAGCAGTCCGCAGAAGACGAAGCCGTGCAGCACGTGCGTGAAGCTGTAAGGGTCGAATAGTTGCTGCGAGGTCTCGGAACTCCAAGCGTCGCCGAGCCACGGGAGCAGTCGCCCGCAGGAGCAAATCCACAAGCGTCCCTGCCAGCGGAGCTGAAAGGCCGTCGCGAGAAGGACTGCGAAGACGGCGAAGCCCGGCGCGGCTTTCCGCATCCATTCTTTACGCGAACTGTGCGAGGGGGAATCGCTCAAAGCACGAACTCCGTGTCTCGACGTGCGCCGGAAGTGCGTGAGCCGGGGCAGCGGCGACGTTAAGGTTTGATTGCGCGTGTGGCGATGTAGGTCGGTATGTACTTCGCCTGCAACTCCGTCCGGTGGTGGTCTTCGTAAAGTCCGGTCAAGAGAAACCCGGCGTCGAGCTGCCCGCCGATGAGGTCTGTGAGCGTGTGGCTGAACTCGAAGACCTCGCGCTCGGCGACGCGTCGCGCTCGCTCCTCTTCGCCGAGGCTGTCGGCGTCCGAGTAGGGAAGCGTGTGTTTGACTTCGAGGACGCCGCGCTCGGCTAGCTGCTGATCGAAGATGAAGAACGCGGGGTTGAGGAAGCCCGCGAGCATCGCGCCGCCGCGCCGCAGCACTCGAAACGCCTCGCGCCACACGGGCCGAACGTCGGGCACGAAGAGGTTCGAGACGGGATGGTAGATGAGATCGAAACTTTCGTCGGCGAACACGGAGAGGTCTGCCATGTCGCCCTCGATGGTCACGAGGTCAAGCCCCTCGCGCTCGGCGACGGCACGGTCTTGCGCGAGCTGATTGGGCGAATTGTCGAGGACTGTGACGCGCGCGCCCATGGCCGAGAGAATCGGGGCCTGCTGGCCTCCGCCCGACGCGAGGCACAGCACTTCGAGACCGCGAAGGTCTTCGGGGAACCACTCGCGCGGAGCGGGCTTCTGTTCGCTCAGGCGAATAGACCAGCGGCCTTGCCGCGCCGCCTCGATGCGCTCGCGGCTCACGGGCACAGTCCACTCGTTGCCGCGCTCGACCTCCGCGTCCCACGCGCGTCGGTTGTGCTCACGAATGTTCATAAGGGAGTTTTCAGTTTTGGGTTTTCAGTTTTCAGTCTGTTGACTTAATAAGCGGCGTTCACGATTTCACACTGGCATCCCGGTAAAAGAGATTTTCTGAAAACTGAAAACCGAAAACTGAAAACTGATTAAAGAAGCACGATGGAATCGTCGTTTTGTGTGCGGCGTCGCGGGGTGCGCGGGGTGGGCGCTTCGCGCTCGCGGCGCGGGCAGGCTTCGCAGTACGAGCCGTGCCGTTCGAGTCGGTCGTCGCAGACGTTGAAGTCGAGCGCGCACCCGGCGGCGCGCAGCGCGTCGAGCAGAGGCATGAGCAGTCGCCCGCGCTCGGTCAGCAGGTACTCGACGTGCGGCGGGCTGCCTCCGAAATCGCGCCGCTCGACGAGCGCGTCGCGCTCCATGTCGCGCAGGCGCTCGACGAGCGTGCGGCTGCTGATGGGTTGAAGGCCGGCGAGCAGTTCGTTCGTGCGGCGCGCACCGCCCGCGAGGTCGCGCACGATGAGCATCGTCCACTTGTCGCCCACCACCTGCAAAGCGCCCCACACGGGGCAACCATCACCCTCACGTCGTCGCATCGAAAGGCCGTCCTCCCTCGCGCTTCGGAAATTCGGCAGCGCGCCGAAGCTTAACACAAAGGCGGCTCTTTGCGGCGAGACGTAATCTATTTTAAGATTACGAACGGTTGCCCCACGCGCAAGCCGGCCCCCAAGCCTCTCAGTATCCTTGTTTCAGAATGCGTATGGACGCGCACGCCTAAAGTTGCGCGCGCCGGTTTACAGCCTTGTTATGAAATCCGAGCAGCATAAAGAAGAAGCGGGAGGCCCGCGTGCGACTTCAAACGGCAACGCGCCCGTCATACTCGTCGCGGACGACGAGCCTGTGAACCTCGCGCTCATCAAGCGCCGGCTTGAGTGGGAGGAGTACGAGATTCACACCGCGGAGGACGGCGGCCAAGCAGTCGAGGCCGCGCGCCGCGTGCTGCCCGACCTCGTCATACTCGACGTTATGATGCCCGTGCTCGACGGCCTTCAGGCGTGCCGACTGCTGAAGGAAGACCCCGCGACGCGCGACATCC
>DASQLL010000201.1:0-12777 GCA_035630035.1 Pyrinomonadaceae bacterium
CCCCTTCAACATCACCACCGGCGAGGACGCGAACGGCGATTCCGTCTTCGCAGACCGCCCCGCGCTCGCAACGGATTTGACGAGGCCGAGCGTCCGCGTGACGCCCTTCGGCGCGTTCGACACAGACCCACTCCCCGGTCAAGCCGTCATCCCGCGCAACTACGGAGAGGGGCCGCGTTACTTCGTCGTCAACATAAACCTCAGCCGCACATTCGTCTTCGGGAAGGCGGCGCAGAAAGCGCAGGGGCAGGGCGCGGGGCAGTCGGGCGCGGGCGGCGATGGGCGTTACAAGCTCACGCTCGGCGCTCGCGTCATAAACCTCTTCAACCGCGTCAACTTCGACCTGCCCGTGGGCAACCTCGGCTCGCCGTTCTTCGGACAGTCGGTCGCCGTGACGGGCGGCTTCGGGGCCGCGCGCCAGGGACACCCTGCGGCGGGCAACCGCCGCGTCGAGACGCAGATCAGATTTGAGTTTTAAGAAGTGAGCGGTGAGCAGTGAGCGGTGAGCAGTAAAAGCAGTACTCGACGCGGGTAGTCGCTCAACAACTACTGCTCACTTGTAGAGAGAGCTGCCCGCCTTCCTCCTCAACCACGACCGTCCCGCCTGACTGTAGTTTGCCGAACAGAATCTCCTCGGCGAGCGGCGCTTTTATCTTCTCCTGAATCAAGCGCGACATGGGTCGCGCGCCCATCTGCTTGTCGTAGCCGTGCTCGGCGAGCCAGCGGCGCGCACGCTCGGTCAGCACAAGCTCCACGCGTTTCTCGACGAGTTGTGCGCGCACTTCGCCCACGAACTTGTCAACGACAAGCTCGATGCTCTCGAACGTGAGCGGCCCGAAAGCTATCCACGCGTCGAGGCGGTTGCGAAACTCCGGGCTGAAGGTGCGCTCTATCGCGCCGCGCCCAAGTCCCTGCGAGAGTCCGCCCTGCCCCTTCCCGAATCCGATCTTCGAGTCCGACATCTCGCGCGCGCCCGCGTTCGTCGTCATTATCAGGATGACGTTGTGGAAGTCGGCGCGCTTGCCGTTGTTGTCCGTGAGCGTGCCGTGATCCATCACCTGAAGCAGTATGTTGAAGAGGTTCGGGTGCGCCTTCTCTATCTCGTCCAAGACGACGACTGCGTAGGGCGTTTTGTTGACGGCGTCGGTCAAGAGGCCGCCCTGATCGAATCCGACGTAACCGGGCGGCGCTCCTATCAGGCGCGAGACCGTGTGCGGCTCTGCATACTCCGACATGTCGAAGCGTATGAACTCGACGCCGAGAGCGTGGGCGAGTTGCTTCGCAAGCTCCGTCTTGCCGACGCCCGTTGGGCCGGAGAAGAGGAACGAGCCGATGGGCTTTTCGGGCTGACCGAGACCGGAGCGCGAGAGCTTGATGGCGCTCACTATCTGCGCGACCGCGTGATCCTGACCGAAGATGACCGCGCGCAGCGCCCTGTCCAGATTTTGCAGGCGGTCTTTCTCCGTGCCCGCGATGGTGCGCGGCGGAATCTTCGCCATGCGCGCGACGACCTGCTCGATTTCGTGAACGCCAATCTCTGAGGGCCGCCCGGCTTCGGGCATCAGCTTGACCATCGCGCCGACTTCGTCAATCACGTCAATCGCCTTGTCGGGCAGAAAGCGGTCGTGTATGTGCTTTGCCGCAAGCTCGACGGCGGCATGCAGCGCGTCGTCCGTGTAACGGACGCCGTGGTGCTGCTCGTAGTAGCTCTTGAGTCCCTGAAGAATCTTTACGGTCTCCTCAAGACTCGGCTCGCCGACTTCGATTTTCTGGAAGCGGCGCGCGAGGGCGCGGTCGCGCTCGAAGGAGGCTTTGTATTCGGGGTAGGTCGTGGAGCCGATGCAACGAATCTCGCCGGAGGCCAACACGGGCTTGATGATGTTCGAGGCGTCCATCGAGCCGCCCGAAACCGCGCCCGCGCCGACGATTGTGTGAATCTCGTCAATGAAGAGGATGACGTTCTCCTTCTTCTTGAGCGCGCCGATGACCGCTTTCAGACGCTGCTCGAACTCGCCCCGGTACTTCGTGCCGGCGAGCAGCGCGCCCATGTCGAGCGAGTAGACCTCCGCGCCCTTCAGCGCGTCGGGCGTCTCGCCCTTTTGAATCTTGAGTGCGAGACCTTCGGCGATTGCGGTCTTGCCGACGCCGGGGTCGCCGACGTAGATGGGATTATTTTTTCGACGACGGCACAAGACCTGAATCGTGCGCGCGACTTCGGCGTCGCGCCCTATGAGCGGGTCAATCTTCCCCTCGGCTGCGCGCTCGACGAGGTTCGTCGTGAAGGCCGCGAGCGGGTCGCGCACAGCCTGCGCGCTCTCTTCCTCAACGTCGCCTTCAGGGACGAAGCCGCCCACGTCGCCGTCCACTTTCGAGATGCCGTGCGCGAGGTAGTTTAGAATGTCGAGGCGCGTGACGTTCTGCCCCTTGAGCAGGTAGACGGCGTGCGAGTTCGGCGACTGGAAGAGCGCGGCGAGGACGTTTCCGCCGTCCACCTCCTTCTGACCAGACCCTTCGGCCTGCAAGAGCGCGTACTCGACGACGCGCTGGAATGCCGCCGTGTACTCCGGCAGAAAATCGCTCGACGCCGGTACGGTCTCCAGCTTCTCGACGAAGAATTTCTCCAACTCCTTGACGAGCGTCTCGACGTTGCCGCCGCACTGCCGGACGACCTTCGACGCCGTGCGGTCGTGCAGCAGCGCGAACAGAAGATGCTCAAGCGTCACGTACTCGTGCCGCCGCTTGATCGCCTCCATCGCGGCGAAGTTCAGGGTCTCTTGTAGTTCTTTTGTAATCATCTTAAAACCGTGACAGGTGACGGGTGACAGGTGACAGGAAAGAACAGGTTTATCCTGTCACCTGTCACCCGTCACCTGTCACTGCTCTTGTGGTTCTTCTTCCAACGTGCAGAGCAGCGGGTACTCCTGCGCGCGGGCCATCTGCGTGACGCGCTCGATCTTCATCTCGGCTATCTCGTATGTATAGACGCCCGCGCAGCCAAGCCCCTGCGTGTGTACAGCCCACATTATCTGAAAGGCGTCGCCGTCGGACTTGCCGAAGACCTTCTTCAAGACCTCTATGACGAACTCCATCGTCGTGAAGTCGTCGTTGTGCAGGAGGACGCGAAAGAGCGGGGGCTTCTTCAACCTCTCCCGCGTCTCTGTCGCGACATCCTCCTCGAACTCGTGCTTGCGCTCCGGCATGGCTCAAGTGTAAGAGGCAATTGCGTGACAGGCAAGATAGCGTCAGTGTATGCCAAGAATGTTTTTGAAACTATGCAGGTGAGTCTTACGGAGAATGCGGTTCACCGCCGCAGGCGCAGAGAACGCGGAGGGGGCGCAGAGATTTCTCTTTCTCTGCGTAAGCTCTGCGCTCTCTGCGCCTGCGGCGGTGAATCGCTGTCTGCGCTAAACTCGACTTCAGGAGATAGCTCACGACCGAAATGGCCTCGATTCATTTTCCAGACCCGCGCGACGCGACGCCCGAAGGCATCGTTGCCGTCGGAGGACGGCCCGACCCTGAGCTTCTCGTCGAGGCATACGCGAACGGCATCTTCCCGTGGCCGGTCGAGGGCTACCCGCTGCTCTGGTTCAGCCCGCCGGAGCGCGGGGTTTTAGAGTTCGACGAATTGCACGTGCCGCGCAGCCTCGTGCGCGAGCAGAGGCGCACGCAGTTTCGTTTCACGATTGACCGCGCGTTCGAGCGCGTCATCGCCGCGTGCGCCGTGGCCTCGCGCTCGGACGGCGAGGGCACTTGGATAACTCACGCGATGCGGCGCGGCTACGTTGAGCTGCACAGGCGCGGGCACGCGCACAGCGTCGAGGCTTGGGAGGGCGCGGAGCTTGTCGGCGGACTCTACGGCGTTGACGCGGGCGGCGCGTTCGCGGGCGAGAGCATGTTCTACCTTCGGCCCAACGCATCGAAGCTCGCGCTGCTGTTTCTCGTCGAGCATCTGAAGTCGCGCGGCCTCGACTGGCTCGACGTACAGGTTCTGACGCCGCACATGCGCGCCCTCGGAGCGCGTCTCGTCAGCCGCGACGAGTTTCTTGAACGCCTCGCGCGCACGCGCCGTCGCGGGCTGCGGCTCTTCCGATAATATCTGGTGGAACGTTCGGAACACTGATCATTTCTATAACCCATGCACGGATGGCAGGAGATAGGCGACGCCGAGCAGAAATCCTCGACTAGATTAAAAAAGTTGCTCCGTCATTGGAAGGGTGTAATATGTGCCCGCTCGACCCGATCTTTTTACCGCGAGGTGCCCTCACGTGCAAGACATTCAACGCGCTCCCAACTCCATCAAGGCGGCCCTCTTCGTAGACTTTGACAACATCTACATTGGGCTTCGGAAAGTACATCCCAAGGCTGCGGAGGAGTTTGCCACGAACCCGGCGGGATGGCTCGCGTGGTTCGAGCAGGGTATGCCGAGCCGCGACCACGACGGCTCGAACGTCTACCGCCACCGCGCCCTTCTTTTGCGACACTGCTATCTCAACCCTAGGCTCTATGGTAATTACCGCGCGGACTTCACGCGCGCCGCGTTCAAGGTCGTGGACTGTCCGTCACTTACCCAGCAGAACAAGAACAGCACGGACATCCACATGGTTATGGATATACTGGACGTGCTGAAACTCGATACCCGCTTCGACGAGTTCATAATCCTATCGGGTGACTCGGACTTCACGCCTGTACTTCTGCGGCTGCGGCTCTTCGACCGTCGCACCGTGATACTCACGCCCGGTCCCGTGTCACAGCCCTATAAGGCCGCGTCCGACCTCGTGATAAATGAGGACGTGTTCATCGAGGACGGCATGAGAATTCTACCCGAGCGCGAGCGAAGGTCATCGGGCGCAGCCCCTATCGTAGTTGGCGCTGGCTTGAGCAACGAACAGTTGCTCGACGCAATGGCTCAGATAGTATACGAAAAAGCCGTCGTTGAGGGAGCGGTGTCCGCAGTCACGCTCCCGTCCATCTATACGCAGTTCCCGCAATTCAAGAGCAGTAATAACTGGCTCGGCTTCTACTCCTTGATAGACCTCACGACTGACCTCACTCGTCGCAGACCGGGGCTTGCTGTCGCCGAGTGTACCGTTGACGGCAGGCTCACTTGGGAGGTAAGACACGGTAGCGTTATAGGCGAGACCCAGGCGTCCGAGAGCGCTACCGCAGTCGTGGGCGCGCCGCCCTCCATCGCGCCATCAACCCCTGATCTTATTCTCAGGGGACGAATCTTCGCCCGCGTGAAGGAACTGGTGGCCGCTTCGCCGTCCGCGGTCAACATGGCTTGGGCGGCAAGCGAGGTGATAAGGAGCCTGGGGTCACAGGTCAGGAGTACGGGGTGGGCGGGGGCCGGGTCTTTCAAAGACCTGTTACTGGCCGAGGGCGCGCGCGGCTTTGAGGTCATGACCTCCCAGTTCGGGCCGGGATACCTCATAGACCCTTCTCGCCACACATCGCCCATCGTTGACGAGTCTGTGGAAGATTGGGAAGGGTATCCGGAAGAGTTAACCGCCTTCGCTCGTCGCATCAACAGGGTGACGGGAGCGCCGCTGCTGAAGCCGGACGAGTACGCGCTCGTTTTCAAGACCCTTGAGGATGAGCTGGAGGAGAACAGTTACTTCCTAACTACCACGTCGCGGGCCGTGCGTGATCGCTGCGCGGAGCTAGGCAAGTCAGTCCCCCGGAAAGAAATCAGCTTCATCCTCAAGGGCATTACCTACTCGGGGCACGAGTTCGAGGACAACCCTATGACCGACAACGCCGAAGTTTTCGCCCTAGTGTTCAAGGACAATGTGCTCAAACTCTGCAAGGGCGCACAACTTGAACTTTCCGAAGATGAGCTTAAGTTCCTCGACCATTGGATTGGGCCGTGACGCTGCAAGCGTAGTTGCGTTTCCCTGTGCTAGCGGGACCCTATCATAAGCGTTCCGGCGACTCAGGGGGCGCCGCCCTCGGCATTCAACTCCTCAAGTAGCGCAGCCGTCGCTTCGGCCCTCTGTCGCCACCACTCCGCGACCGCGCCGAGTGTGTCGCGCCGTCGCGCGTGACGTTCGGCCCACGCGGAAGCCTCTCCGGCGAGCCACGCGAGCGCGCCCTCGGCGTCCTGTCCGAGCAGAGACTTCAGAGCGAACTTGCGCTCGCCCGCGCGCAAGCCCGCGCCGAGCGAGCGTGCGCCGCGCGCGAGGTCTGCGCGCGTCAATATCAAGCCGCTGCGCGCGGGCGCGAGAAGCGATTGCAGGAACTCGTCGGCGGTTGCCGCGCGCGGGTCTACCATCTCAGGGGCTTCGCGCAGGTGAAGCGGCATTGAGGCCGGAGCGCCGACACTTGCGGCCTCTTCGAGCAACGCTTCGAGAAGTAGCTCACCCCAGCGTCCGTAGAACGGCGGCGCGACTTCAGCGAGCTTGTCGAGGTACGCGGGCAGCCAGCTCAAAAGATGCTCCCACAGAAAAGCCTTGCGCGCGCGTCGCCGCCCCTCGACGCTGCGCGCGTCCTCTTCGCCCTCCGTCGCGCCGCAGTCAGGCGCGGCCAACTCCGCGTAAGTCGCGAGCAGTACGACGAGGTGATCCGGCTCCGCGGGCGGCGTCCGACCGAGCGCCGCGAGAAAGCCCGCGACGCGGTCGCGCGCCTCGCCGCCGAGCATGCCCTCCGCGCCGACGTAGACGGAGGCGTATGGCGGAAGCTGAAAGACGAAAGTCTCTGTGTAGTCTCTCAGGGGCGGCGGATCGCCCAAGTCCAAAAGGCGCGCGAGCCGCGCGACTTCAGAGCGGTCGGGCGGCTCCGCGAGAACTGCGAGTGCGCGGAAGAGTTCCATGCGAAAAAAATTAACATGGATGGACAGGATGAAGGAAAGTCAGAAGTCAGAACGCTGAACGATGAACTGAAAGACATCTGCTTTTCAGTTCAGCGTTCAGCGTTCTGACTTCTGCGTTTGCCTTATCCTGCACATCCTGTCCATCCCTGTTAATTCTTCTGCCATCCATAAAAACTATTCTGTCTTAATCGGCTCAGGCTCGGCGGGCAACCGATAAAAATCGCGCGCGGGCTTTAAGGGGCGGAGCAGCCAGTAGGGGCGGCGCGTGCCGTCGGGCGAGTGCGCGTCCGCGGGGCGCGTGAACTGTAGCCAAGTGCGGTAGACGGAGCGCGACTTTTCGAGGTCAACGGAGATGTCGCCGGGGCGGTCGCCCTCCTTCGCCCGTCGGACGCGCACGGCCTGATGCCAGCAGTGCATGCCGGAGATTGGGTCTGGGTGGACGGGGAAGGTCAGGTTCTGATGTACGCCCACGTCGGCCCACCAGATGCGCGCGGTGTCGGGGTCTGAAGAATCGTAAGGCTCTACGCCGCGCTCGCGCTTGAGCGACCAGACGCTCTCGTCGCGCGCGAGCGCGACGGTCGCCATCAACTGGCGCTGCCCTTCGCCGCCTTCCAATTTCCAACGCCCCATGTGGTGGCTGCACGCGACGACGCCGGGGCGTATCCCTTCAGTCACCCACGCGCGCAAGACGAAGTGGCCGGTCTCGGTCTCGACGCGAACGGCGTCGCCGGTCTTAACTTTGATGTCGCGCGCGTGCGAGGGATGAATCCAAAGGGGGTTCGTGTGCGCGATCTCGTCGAGCCACTTCGCGTTCGCGCTCCGCGTGTGAATCTGCACGGGCAGACGGAACGTGGAGATGAGAACGTGCTGGTCGGGGTTGAGGTTGTCGGGATGCACGTGGCTCTTGATGTATGTCGGTATGGCGTACTCGTGCCAGCCCCAGTCGGCGAGCGTCTTCGAGTAGAACTCAAGCCGTCCGCTCGGAGTCGGGAAGCCGCGCACGATTCTTTCTCCGACCTGCACGCCGACGAAGCGTCGGCCTTCCGCATCGGCGTCAATCGTCGGGATGGGGACGATGTTGGGCGAGGCGGGTTTGGGCGTTCGCGTGTAGACGCGACCGAAGCGGTCAACGCGAAAGTCTTCAAGCTCTTCGACGGGCACGTCCTCTTCGTAGAGCGCGCCCGTCTTCGCGCTTATCTCGAACGCGCCGTAGCGTCGCATGAACTGTAAGGGCGTAAGGCCCTCCTCCGCGGCGCGTTCGGGAAGTCCCGGCACGGAGTTCTCGAAGATGAAAGCGTAATACTCGTCAACGCTCAGACGCTCGCCGGGATTTTTTTGCGACTCGGCGAACTTCCTGATGCCCAAGCTTCCGTCGGGGTCAATGCGCCAAGTCAACTCAAGCCAGAACTCGTTCTCCTCCCAGACCTCGCCGGGGTTCACCTCGCGCGTGTCCGTGATTAGCTCGCCGTTGCGCTCGCGCGCGGCGCGAAGCACGGGCTGGCGAAAGCCGAGCCACTGCGAGTCGTGCGTCTCGTAAGAATGTATGTCGTGGCGCTCCGAGCCGTGGCCCATCGGCAGGACGTAGTCCGCGAAGTAAGCGGTCTCGTTCCACGTCGGCGTGAGCGCGACGTAGCAGCCGATTAAATCCTCGTTCTGCAAAGCCTCGATCCAGGAGAAGCCGTCGGGGTTCGTCCACACGGGGTTGTAGACGCGCGTAAAATACGTGTCCACACGCCCCCGCCCGTCTTTCAAAAAGTGCGGCAGCAAAAACGAAAGCTCGTTCATCGCGAGCGGGTACTCACGCGGCCACGTTAGCTCGTTCCAGCGCGGCGGGTGCGGCGGCGTGTAGATGGGCTTGGGGACGAACTTGTTCCAAGCGTTCGGGAAGACGCCGCCCTCCGTGGCGACCGCGCCGAGCAGAGCGTTTACGAGAAAGAGCGTGCGCGCAACCTGCCAGCCGCCGCTGTTGCCCGCCGCAGCCGAGCGCCAGTTGTGGCTTGAGAAACGCGCGCCCGCCGTCGAGACTATCCGCGCGACCTCTTCGATCTGACGCGCGTCAACTCCCGCCTCTTTCGCCGCGTAGCTGAACGTGTATTCCGCGTAGAGTTTTTTTAGCTCCGTCTCAAAGCCCTCGAAGCTCGTCTCAAGCTCCGGGTGCTCGACCGCCATGTACTCTTCCCAGTTCCACCAGCGGCGCACGAACTCGCGGTCGTACAGATCGTTCTGGATAAGATAGTTCGCGACCGCGAGCATGATCGCGGCCTCCGAGCCGGGATGCGGCGAGACCCAAACGTCCGCGTGCGTCGCCGTGTGCGACAGGCGCGTGTCGAAGACAATGAGCTTTGCGCCCTGCGCCTTGGCGTCCATCACGCGCTGCGCGTGCGGGTTGAAGTAGTGGCCGGCTTCGAGGTGCGAGCTGATGAGCAGTATGACGCGCGCGTTCGCATGATCGGGCGAGGGACGGTCTAAGCCCATCCAGAACTGATAGCCCGCGCGCGCCGAAGAGGAGCAGATGTTCGTGTGCGAGTTGTGGCCGTCAACGCCCCACGCGGCGAGTATGCGCTCTGTAAAGCCGTCCTCTCCGGGCCGTCCCACGTGGTACATCACCTCGTTGTGCCGCCCCTCCTGAATCGCCTTGCGTATGCGCGCGGCGATGTCGCCCATCGCCTCGTCCCAACCGACCTGCACCCACTTGCCTTCGCCTCGACGACCTGCGCGCTTGAGTGGGAAGAGTATGCGGTCGGGGTCTGTCACCTGATTCAAGGTCGCAGGCCCCTTCGCGCAGTTGCGCCCGCGCGAGCCGGGGTGTTCGGGATTGCCCTCGAACTTCTGCACGCCCAGAGTCTCTTTGTCCACGTATGCCAGAAGCCCGCACGCCGACTCGCAGTTAAAGCACGTCGTCGGCACGAGCATGTAATGCCGCTCTTTTCTTTCGGGCCACGCGCGCGAGTCAAGCTCGACCCAGTCGTCCCAACGCTCCTTCGGCGGGAACGCCGCCAGATGTATCCGACTCGGCCCCGGATAAAAAGTCTCGCCGCGCGCCTCCGTCTCTTTCCGCGCGGCGCTCACTCGCTGGTTCAGCTCTTCAAGATTCATGTTCACGACTCAACCGGCTTGGCGGTTCTTCCTGCCCATGATGATGACGACGACGCCCGCCGCGGCGATTAGAAATGAGATGATGAGGACGATTGCGCCGGGGATGATTCCGAGCATCGCCTCTTCCCAGCTCGTGCGCCCGTTCGTTAAGGGCGGCAGCAGCAGCGAGACCAAAAGGACAGCGCCGCCGAGCAGGACGCCGAGGACGCCTAAGATCAAAAGTATTTTTCCGATCATCTCTCTCTCCTTCTCATCGAGCGTTGAAACGAATCTCACGGCATGAACGCCTCGCCGTTACATTTTTACGCGGCGAAGTGCGGCGACCGATCATCTTTCGCTTCGAGGATCAGAGTTACTCCGGCTTACCCAGAGAGCCGTAAAAGATATGCGAGTCGCGCGCGCCTTTGACCTGCAATCTCCAGTTCTTGAAATCCTCCGCCTCCGTGCAGGCTCTCCCCCTGCCCTGCAAAATCAGTTCAAATCGCGCCGGGCCGTTGATGCCCTGTTTGAGAATGCCGCTGACCTGCGCTGCACCCTTGAGCCGCAATTCCTTGTAAAGCAAAGGCCCGAGACCGGCGTCCTCGCTCTGTTCCCGTAAATCCACGCCGAAGGCTGTATAGGCCGCGGGAATCGTGAAAGAGAGTATGCCGGTTTTTCCTTTATCGTCTTTGAACCTGAACTCCCAACGCTTTCCTTTGCGCGACTGCGATAGTGAATAGGAGTCCGACAACTCGCTCTCATCGGCAAGTGTTGTGAACCGGGTGGCGTTGGACGAAAATCTCACGCGGTCGAGTTGAACAAGTTGCGCGGCGTCAACTCTATCCGTTCTTTCATACCGCTCACCCTCCTCCGAGCAGCAAGCGCAATAAGGCGGCTCGGCTGATGTCGAGCCGGGATGCGCCTTCGAGGGCGGGGAAGGAATCACAGCCGCGGCAATCAAGAGCGCGCAACAGATTGCTGCGCTCGATAACAACCCTCTGTATGTGAGCACGTCGTCTCTCACTTTCTTTTCGGAGTTCAATCCCGCGCCCTCGCGGGCACGCTCCATCCATAAGCTTGAAAGCCACGACCCGCATGACTTTCGCCGCGAGCGAAGCCGGACGTTTATGCCAACGGCACGGACTGTCCGGCCTGCACGTATGCGTGCTCGTGCAGCAGTAGCCCCAAGAGCGCGAGCGGCGCGGCTGCGACGCCTAAGCCCGGCGCGAGAACGCCGCCGAGCGTCAGAAAGATTCCCGCCCAGAAGAACGCCGCGTAACGCCCGCGCGTCATCTCGCGCACGGCAACGCGCGCGTGCGCCGTCGGGTGCGTCAACGTCACCTCGCCCCAGACCATCAGAAGATGTATGAGACTCGACGCGCCGAGCGTCCACGCGAGCGGCGCGACCGCGTTCGGCTCAAGCCACGCGGCGAAGGGCATCAGCGCAGCCGAGCCTAGCAGGAGCGATTGAACGAACAGATGCGGCGGCAAGAGCGGACTCTGCCAAAGGTCGCGCGCTTTGGCCTGTGCAAAGAGGTAGGCAGTGTAAATGGCGGTCAGGGCGGCGAGAACGACACCGGGCAGAGTCAACCACAACTGCGCCGATGCCATCCCTGCTAGGCTCGCAAGAAAGTGCAGCGCAAGCACAAGCGAATAGCCCGCGATGATGAACGCGCCTTTGACGAGCCAACTGCGCCACTGCGGTCGCGTGAAGATCATGTAGAAGCGTTCGGGATGCTCCAAATCCCAGATGAGCAGCGCGCCGGTGATGGCGAGAAATGCGCCGGACAGGACGGGCGCAACCCAAAGCCACAACGCGCTACGCGTGAAGACGGGATTCGCGCCTTCGCTCACGTTAAAGTCGGAAGAGCCGACGCCAGCCTGCATTATAAGTAGAAGGATCACGGCGACAAGGTATGCGCCCGCGGCGATGCCCTTCGTCCAAGTGTAGAGGCTCACGCGCCAGTCCCAAGGGATCGAGTGCGGCACGTCGTATGCGAGCAGGGCAGCGGCAGAGCTGTTGTTGTAATCGGGGCTGCCGGAGTTGACCACGTCAGCGCCCGTCTTCTGCTCGCTCCACATGAAGAGGTCGCCGTCGGGCCGACGCGCGGCGAGCGGGTCGAGCGTCGCTTGATGCGCGCCCTTGTAGAAGAGTTTGGGGAGCGTCTCCTTTTCGGGGCGACGGACGCCCACAGGCTCGCGGTTAACGATGCGCGCGACCTTCGAGTCGCCGTCGTTCATGTCGCCGACGAGTATGGCCTCGACCGGGCAGACGACGACGCATGCAGGCTCTAATCCCATGTCAATGCGGTGCGCGCAGAAGTTGCACTTCTCCGCGGAGTGGTCTTCGGGGTTGATGAAGATCGCGTCGTAAGGGCACGCGGCCATGCACGCCTTGCAGCCGATGCAGATGCTCTTGTCGAAGTCCACGATGCCGTCCGCGCGCTTGAACATCGCGGTCGTCGGGCACGCGGCGACGCAAGGCGCATGCGCGCACTGGTTGCAGCGCGTCACCTGATGCGCGCGACGCGCCTGCGGCCACACACCTACGTCAACGTGCTTAACATAAGTGCGCGTCACGCCCAGCGGCACGACGTTCTCCGACTTGCACGCGGTCGTGCATGCGTGGCAACCGATGCAGCGCGTCTGGTCTATGACTTTGGCCCACTGCGGCGGCTGCGTTTGCTCGTGCATCAATCCCTCTCCGTTGATAAAGGCGCATCGCATTTCTCGCGCATGCGCGCCCGAATGCGACTCTTGTTTTTATGCTCGGATGAAGTATTCTCTGAACGTCAACGCTTCTACACTTTTACGACACCGCAAGTCAATGCCAATGCCCACGCACGGCGAGGCCGTCGGCTTAGTTCAACAATCAGGATTGAAACGGAGGGATA
>DASQLL010000202.1:0-3258 GCA_035630035.1 Pyrinomonadaceae bacterium
TGTACTCGGCGAAGAAGGTCGGGGGCAGGAAGCTTTACGAGCTTGCGCGGCGCGGGGAGGAGATCGAGCGCAAGGCCGCGTCAGTCCGCGTGAGCGAGTTTGAGATGGTCGCTGAAGCGGACGGAGCTTTCTCGCGTCGCAACGAGGACGGGACGTGCGACGTGCGCGTGCGCGTCGTCTGCTCGGCGGGGACTTACGTGCGCGCGCTGGCCGAGTCGGTCGGGGAATTTCTGGGCACGGGCGCGCACCTCTCCGCGCTCAGGCGGACGCGTGCGGGCGCGTTCTCCATCGAAAACACCGTCTCGCCGGACGGGTTGCAGGAGCTGGTCGAGAGCGGGCGCGAAGGAGAGTTTTTGATTCCACTCGAAGCGGCGCTCCCGCACTTGCCTTCGGCGCATCTAACGGCTGACGAGGCGCGGCGTGCGCGCCACGGGGCGGCTGTCCGCGCCGAAGTTTCGTCGCGGGAGTTGGAAGACGGCGGGCACGTCCTCTTGTTCGACGAGCAGGGGGGCTTGCTCGCGGTCGGCGTGTACGATGCGGCGCGCTCTACGTTGCAGCCGCGCGTGATGCTGGCGGTTGAAAAATAAGTGTTGACGGGCACGGTCGAGGGCTGTGCTATACTTGAAGACAATCAGGTCAGAGAGTCTGGCCGAAGGCCGTTGACGCGGTCGCTCGCGAGGCCGCTTTCCCGTTTTGAAAAATTGATAGTTGACGAGTCGGAACGGCCTCGAAGGCGCGGCGGGCGCGATTGACGCGCGCGCGCCCTTGCAAACGCGCATCGGGGCTTCTCCTCAGGCGACTGCGAAAGCCGGCGGCGGCACTTCGGCGGTCGTCGAAGTTTTAATTGAGGGCGTGACTCCAGCACGTCGTCCTTTTCAGCGCGCGAGCCTACAAGAGGTTTATAGAAGGCTTATGCAAGAGCAGGATGGCAGCAAGTTTGATATTTCGGCGCGGCTCGAAGAGCTGCGTCGCGACCACGAGGCGTTGCAGTGGGAAGGCTCTTTCCGCGACTACTTCGAGCTGGTCACGCAGAACCCTCGCCTCGCAGAGCTTTCGCACGCGCGCATCAACGACATGATCCACGCGGCGGGCGTCGAGAAGCTCAACGAGGGCACGCGCGACGAAGTCGCACGCTACAACTTCTTCAGCCCGGAGCTGTTCGGCATCGAAGAGCCGATTGCGCGTATCGTGGAGTACTTCAAGTCCGCCGCGCAGCGACTCGAAGTCCGCAAGCGCATACTGCTTCTGATGGGGCCTGTCGGCGGCGGCAAGTCAACAATCGTCACGATGCTCAAGCGCGGCCTCGAAGAGTGGACGCGCACCGAGCGCGGCGCGGTCTTCGCGATCAAAGACTGCCCGATGCACGAGGAGCCTCTGCACCTCATCCCGCACGAGCTTCGCGCCGAGATAGCCAAACACTACGGCATCTACATCGAAGGCGACCTCTGCCCCCAGTGCCGATACGCGCTTGAGCATACATACGGCGGCAAGCACGAAGACGTCCGCGTCCACCGCGTCCTCTTTTCAGAGAAGCACCGCGTCGGCATCGGCACGTTCTCGCCTTCAGACCCGAAATCACAGGACATCACGGAGCTGACCGGCTCGATTGACCTCTCGACCATCGGCGAGGTCGGCGTCGAGAGTGACCCGCGCGCCTACCGCTTCGACGGCGAGCTGAACATCGCCAACCGCGGAGTCATGGAATTCATCGAGATGCTCAAGTGCGACGATAAGTTTTTGTACAACCTTCTCACGCTGTCGCAGGAGCAGTCCATCAAGACGGGGCGCTTCGCGATGATCTACGCGGACGAAGTGATCCTCTCGCACACGAACGAGAACGAGTACGTCTCGTTCGCGGGCAACCGAAAGTCCGAGGCCTTGCAGGATCGAATCATCCTCGTGCGCGTGCCCTACAACCTGCGCGTCTCGCAGGAAGAGCGCATCTACGACAAGCTGCTCAAGCAGTCCGAAGTCCTCCGAAGCGTCCACCTCGCGCCCAACACGCTCAGGGTCGCGGCCATGTTCGCCGTGATGACGCGTTTGGAAGAACCGAAGCGCGCGAACGTGGACACCGTCAAGAAGATGAAGCTCTACGACGGCGAGGACGTGGAGGGCTACAAGTCGAAAGACGTGCGCGAGCTTAAAGACGAAGCCGTGCGCGAAGGCATGGACGGCATCTCTCCGCGCTACATCATCAACCGCCTCTCCTCCGCGCTCGTGCGCGACGGCGTCACGTGCATCAACCCGATTGACGCGCTCCGCACGATCAAGAGCGGCTTCGAGCAGCACACAGGCATCACGCCCGACCAGCGCGAGCGTTACCTGAACCTCATCTCGGCGGCACGCAAGGAGTACGACGAGATGGCGAAGACCGAGGTGCAGCGCGCCTTCGTCTACTCGTTCGAGGAGATGGCGCGCACCATCTGCAACAACTACCTCGACAACGTCGAGGCATACTGCAACAAGGAGCGCATCAAAGACCCCATAACCGAGGACGAGATGGAGCCGGACGAGCAGCTGATGCGCTCCATCGAAGAGCAGATCGGGATCAGCGAGAACGCGAAGAACACCTTCCGTCAGGAGATTCTGATTCGCATCTCTTCCTACGCGCGCAAGGGAAAGCAGTTCGAGTACGTCTCGCACGAGCGTCTGAAGGAGGCCATCGAGAAGAAGATTTTCGCAGACCTCAAGGACGTTGTGAAGATCACGACCTCCGCCAAGACGCCCGACCCCGACCAGCTCCGGCGCATCAACGAGGTCGTTGACCGCCTCGTCAAAGACGGCGGCTACTGCCCCGTCTGCGCCAACGAGCTTCTGACCTACGTCGGCACGCTGCTCTCGCGCTAATAGGGCACAGACCGCGAGATAAGATGGCAATGACGCCCGCCCTTCCGCGAGGAGTGCGGGCGTCTCGATTTTGCAGGCTCTCACCCACTCACGTGCAAGGAGAATGAATAAATGAGCGACAAAGATAGAGACGAAGAAGAGAAAGACAAATGGGCCGACGAAAGGGGGCTGGTGGATATGGAGACTCGGCGTCAGCATTCGCCGGAACTCCGTATGCTTGACCTCATCGAGAGACTTACCGTGCGCGTTGAAACGAACGAAGAAGACGTAACACGTAGGGCGGAAGAGACGCAGCGCAACATAGATTTCATCGTTCGGCAGCAGGCGCAGTTCACCGCTGACATGCAACAGTTGCGCGAGTCGCAGGAGCATTCCGAGCGGCGGTGGGAGCGAATTGAGCAGATGTGGGAG
>DASQLL010000203.1:0-2504 GCA_035630035.1 Pyrinomonadaceae bacterium
AAGCTCTCGCCCTCCGCCGTGAGCGCGGCGACGGCGAAGGCCATCGCGATGCGGTGGTCGCCGAAGGATTCAAGCCGCGCTCCGCGCAGTCGCACAGGGCCGACGACGCGCAGGCCGTCGTCGTACTCCTCGACCTCTGCGCCCATCGCGCGCAGGTTCGCGACCGTCGCGCCGATGCGGTCGGACTCTTTTACTCGCAGCTCGCGCGCGCCTCGAATCTCAAGCCCGCCGGGGGCCTGCGTGCCGAAGACCGCGAGCGCGGGCAGCTCGTCAATCAACCGCGCGACGCGCGCGCCGGCGATAACGTTCGAGCCTTCGCGCGCGATGCTCGCGCCCGCGCCCGACGTGCCTGCGCCGCCGCGCACGCTCACGTCGCCGATCAGCTCGTTGCAACTCTCGCGCTCGCCTTCGACTCGAACGTCCGCGCCCATGTCTCGCAGCGTCGAGATGATCTCGGCGCGCGTGGGGTTGAGGCCGACGCCCTCGATTGTGAGGTCTGAGCCGGGGAGCATCGCCGCGGCGATGAGGAGGAAGGCCGCCGAAGATATGTCGCCGGGGATTGCGAGGTCGCGCGCTTCGAGTCGCGCGGGGCCGCCCACGGTCGCCGTGTAAATCTCTGTGCCCTCGCTCGTCGCCGCGCTCATCTCGATCTCAGCGCCGAGCCAAGCGAGCATGCGCTCCGTGTGGTCGCGCGTTCGCGCGCCGCGCTCGACCACGCGCGTTCGACCCTCGGCGCCGAGTCCTGCAAGAAGGACGCACGACTTGACCTGCGCGCTCGCGACCGTTGGCTCGTATTCGATTGCAACAAGCGGGCTGCGTCCCTCGACGACGAGCGGCGCGCAGCCGTCATCCGACGTTAGGCGCGCGCCCATTCGTCCGAGCGGCTCGATGACGCGGCGCATCGGGCGGCGGCTTAAATAATCGTCGCCCTTGAGCGTCGAGGCGAAGCCTTGCGAGGCTAAGACGCCCGCGAGCAGACGCATCGTCGTGCCTGAGTTGCCGCAGTCGAGCGCGGCGGAAGGAGGATGAAAGCGTCGCTGCCCGTCGTTCGTCCCGACGCCTTCTATGCGGACGGTTGTGCCGTCGCGCTCAATGATGATGCCGAGTTGTCGCAGACATTCAAGCGTCGAGGCGCAGTCCGCGCTCGTGGAGAAGTTCGTTATCTCGGTTCGTCCACGCGCGAGCGCGGCGATGATCGCGGCGCGGTGCGAGACGGACTTGTCACCGGGGACGCGGACGCGCCCGCGAAGACGCCTTGCCGGTCGGATTCGCATACGGGCGATTCTAAGTGATGCGGGGCGAAGGGCGAAGGGGGCGCGCGCTCATGGGGCTTGCGGTTTTCGGGACTCCGAAAGCGTTGACAGCCTTTGTGCAACGCCGATAGAATCTCGCGCACGCTCTGCGCCCGTTCCTTTCTCATCCGACCCGCGCCGACGCGAGAACCACTTGCATGGCCCTTTATTCTTAAAGGGCGGAGGCTTCGCCCCGGAGCGCTCCCCGCGCTCTCCTTGTCCCAACGGAGAAAACCTAGATGCGTTCCCCCGTTCGCCTCTTCTGCGCCCTTCTCGTCCTTCGGCACAGCGACGGGAGATGCCACCTACACCACTGACATTCCTGAGAACGCCGGGCTGGCGCTGTTTAGAACCACTGACCCGGCGGGCTTCGGCCTCTCGAACCGCCTCGACGCCGTCGGCTCGACCGATGAAGCTAACGCGCTCTACCGGGAGGGGACGGGCTACCCGCCGATCACGCCGCTCGCTCTCGACTATTCGTTCGTCCGCGACGAGTGCGGCAAGCGAGGTTCTATCTCTTCCTTCGGCCCTTGTAGCACTTTCACTCCGAAGGACACGAACCAGAACGACGTTGACTTCTTCTTCGTTGACACCAACGGGCAGAACGTCGGCGCGGGCCAACGACTCGGAGCGCCGGGGCCGCAGAACCTCGGCAGTCCTATCCAGCGCAACGCCGCGCTGCCCGGCGCGCTGCTCGACTCGTCGAAGCCTTCGGCGAACGCGCCGAACCGCGTGCGCGACTTCGCGTCAGACCCCGCGAACAATTCGCAGTTCGGCACGCTCGACATACGTCGCCGCATAATCAACAACACCGGAGTAGAGGTCACGCGGCTTCGCTTCCGCGTCATAGACATAACGACGTTCCCCGCGCCTTCGGGCGTCGCAGACCTTCGGCCTCGAACTTCGACGGCCATCACGGTCTCGAACATAAACGACGCGGGGACGTGTCTGGGAGGCATCCAGCCCTGCACGGTGACGGTTCAGGGGACGACTCTGGAGCAGCCGCCCTCGCAAACGAAGGGCGGAGGTTTTAACTCAAGCCTGTCGGCGGACACGGTGACTTTAGCGGAACCGATCCCGCCGGGCACTTCTATCAACGTTCGCTTCCTGCTCGGAGTGCAGCAGACCGGCTCGTTCAAATTCTTCCTCAACATCGAGGTCCTGCCGTAAGAAAGGGCTAGGGGCTAGAGACTAGAGGCTAGTGAAGCAGGT